>DAOTYW010000046.1:0-15172 GCA_034434755.1 Anaerolineae bacterium
TCATCCACCAGTTCGACGACCGGATGATCGTGCAGAAGGAGTGCCTGCTGGACTATCCGTACGTGGACCTGGTGTGGGACGCCGACGGCTTCGGCGGGCCGGGGGCGAAGACCGGCGACTACGCCCAGTACAGCGGGGAGACCGGCTTCGAGTACGGCGGCTTCAAGCTATTCTACGATTATGACGTGCCGTTGATGACGCCGGCGGAGGTGCTGATGCTCGTCCCGTCGCCGGCGCTGGTGATCTATCAGTGACGGGGTGACGCGGTGACACGGTGACGGGGTGACGGGGTGACGCGGAGACGCGGTATCGCCGTGTCACCGCGTCACCGCGTCTCCGCGTCACCGTGGCACATAGTCCCGCAAGATCGAGCCGCCGATGAACTCGCGAATCAGGGAGTTATCGGGGATCAGGTCCTGGGGACAGGGGACGAACCACTCCAGGAAGGCCAGCAGCCGCTTCGCCTCGACCCGTCGGGGGCTGGGCGGGGCTACCTGCAACAACAGCGGTTCAGCCAGCGGCTTGAGCACCGAAAGTTCGTAGACCAGTGCCGAGTTGAACATCGCGTCGGCGTGCTCCTGGTAGGGGAAGATGTGCCGCTTCTCCCCGCGCCGCACGCTCTCCCAACGCTGCAGCGTTTCCTCGGCTGTGTAGCCCCGCGATGCGGCGTCGCGGACGATGCGCCGGATCAGCCGCGTGTCGGTGGTGGGAACGCGGTTGTGGCGGTCAATGTTCAACTGCGTCAGCGCCGAGACGTAGACGCGGAAGGTCCGTTCGGCGGGGACAGCCGGCAACAGGCCGGGGTTCAGCCCGTGGATGCCCTCCACCAGGATGATGTGATCGGGCTTCAAGCGCACCGTCCCCCCCTCCTGTCGCCTGCCGGATTGAAAGTCGAAGCGCGGCAGCCGCACTTCCTGCCCCGCCATCAGCGCCAGCAGTTGCTCGTTGAAGAGGGGCAGGTCGAGCGCCTGGAGGGACTCGAAATCGTAGTCGCCGTTCTCGTCGCGCGGCGTCCGTTCGCGGTCCACGAAGTAGCTGTCCAGCTCCAGCGGGAACGGCCGCAGGCCATGGGCCAGGAGCTGGATGGAGAGCCGTTTGGAGAAGGTGGTCTTGCCGGAGGCCGACGGGCCGGCGATGAGCACCAGGCGCACCTGTTCGCGTCGGGCGGCGATCTGCCGGGCGATCTGGGCGATGCGGCCTTCATGCAGCGCCTCGGAGACGAGAACGATCTCGCGGATATGGCCCCGCTCAATCGCCTCGTTGAGCGAACCGACGTCCGCCACGCCCAGCACGTTCAGCCAGTTCCCGTATTCACGGAACACGGCGGTCAATTGAGGGGATTCGCTATACGGCAGGAGTTCGGTCGGGCGATGACGGCGGGGGTATTGGAGGACAAAGCCCGGCGGGGAGGGATAGAGGGCGAACGTACGCAGGTAGCCGGTCGAGGGCACCATGTAGCCGTGGAAGTAGTCGCGGAACTCGTGCAGCCGGTAGAGGACCAGGTAGTCCTTGCGCCGGTGGGAGAGGAGGCGCACCTTGTCGTCCTCGCCGCGCTGGCGGAATGTCGCCAGGGCTTCCTCGATCGGCACCCGTTCCTTGACAATGGGGGCGTCCTCGGCCACGATGGCCTGCATGCGCGCCTGGATGGTCACCAGCTCCTCGGCGCTGAAGTTCTCCCGCCCCCGCACCTGGCAGAAGTAGCCGCCGAAGGGCAGGGAGTGGTCAATGAACACCTGCGTCTCGGGAAACAGCTCGGAGACGGCGGTGATCAGCAGGAACGACAGCGCGCGGCGGTAGATGCGCACGCCGTCGGAGTCGGAAAGGAAGATAGGCGCCACCTGCGCGTCCCGCTGCAGCGGGTAGGCCAGCTCGCGCAGCTCCCCGTCCACCAGCGCGGCGATGGGCAAGACCGGCGGGTCGGGGTAGGCTGCGCGGACGAAGGCCTCCACCGACGTGCCCGGCGCGGCCTCGAAGGTTCGCCCGTCGGGGAAACGCGCCTGGACGGTGCTGCGCGGGGCGGCTGGGTGAACTCCTTTATCACCTACCATTGTACTCTCTCCTCTTGCCAGGAACACGACTCAGTATATCCCAAAGCTGTCGGGTGACAAGCCAGTCGGTGCGGGCCGACCCTGCCTCGCGCACTCTTCGCGACGCCCCTTGACAGAAGCGCCAATCCCCGGCATCATGGGACGCATGGCCGAAGCAGCAAGCGAATCCCTGACGCGCCGCCGGATCGCTGACCCACAGGAATGGCAGCGGGCGCTGGAACGGCTGCCCGACCCGCACGTCCTGCAGACCTGGGCGTGGGGCGCCTTCAAGGAACGCCACGGTTGGCGCGCCGACCCGTGGCTGTGGGAGGTTGCCGGCGCGCCGCGCGCCGCCGCGCTGACCCTGACCCGCCGCGCCGGGCCGCTCCCCGCCGGGGTGATGTACGTCCCCAAGGGGCCGCTGCTGGACTTCGACGACCCGTCTCTGCTGACGCAGGTGCTGTCCGACCTGGAGCGGCTGGCCCGGCGGGCGGGCGCGCTGTTCATCAAGATCGACCCCGACGTGCCGGCGGACGAGCCGCGCGGCGCGCGCACGGTCGAGACGCTGCGCCGCCGAGGCTGGCGCTCCTCCCGCGAGCAGGTGCAGTTTCGCAACACGCTGCTGCTCGACCTCACGCCTGACCTCGACGCGCTCCTGGCGCAGATGAAGTCCAAGTGGCGCTACAACGTCGGCCTGGCGGCGCGCAAGGGGGTCAGCGTGCGGATGGGCGAGTTGTCCGACCTGCCGCTGCTCTATCGGCTGTACGAGGAGACCGGCCGGCGTGACCGCTTCGTCATCCGCCCGGAGGCGTACTACCACGACGCCTGGGGCTCGTTCATCGCGGCAGGGCTGGCCCAGCCGTTGATCGCCGAGGTCGAGGGCGAGCCGGTGGCGATGGTGATCCTCTTCCGCTGCGGACGGCGGGCCTGGTACATGTACGGCGCGTCCCGCGACCTCCACCGCAACCGGATGCCCAACCATCTCCTGCAGTGGGAAGCGATCCGCTGGGCCAAGGGGCAGGGCTGCACCGTCTACGACCTGTGGGGCGCGCCCGACGTGCTGGACGAGTCCGACCCGCTGTGGGGCGTCTACCAGTTCAAGCAGGGGTTCGGGGCGCGGTTCGTCCGCCACATCGGCGCCTACGACTACCCGACGTGGCGCCCTCTCTACTGGCTGTACACCATCGCCATGCCGCGGCTATTGGCATGGATGCGTTGGCAACATTGGCGGGGATCAAACGAAACGCCCCGTAGGGAGCCTACGGGGCGCTCGTCCGAACGAAAAGGCTACGCCTCGCCGCAGAGCTTCAGCAACCGCTCCCAGCGAGTGTCCACTTCCTGCTGCAGCGCCTCGATCAGGTGACGGTTCTGCGGCTGGAAGAGGTGACGGAAGCGCCCCTGGCGCTTCAACCAGTCCTCGACCGGCAGCTTTTCCTTCGGCCTGTAGGTCAGCCGCCAGACGCCGTTCTCAACCTCGTAGAGCGGCCAGTAGCAGGTGTCCACTGCCAACTGGGTGATCTCGATCGTCTCGTCGGTGCCGTGGCGCCAGCCACGGTTGCAGGAGGCGAGCACGTTCATGAACGCCGCCCCGCCGCAGTTGACCGCCTTGCGCGTTTTCTCCATCAGATCGCGCCACTGACTGGGGGCCGCCTGGGCCACGTACGGGATGTTGTGCGCGGCCATGATCGCCGTCAGGTCCTTGCGCGTCTGCTGCTTGCCGGGTACGACCGTGCCGGCGGGCGAGGTGGTGGTGTGCGACCCCAGAGGAGTGGCGCTGGAGCGCTGGATGCCGGTGTTCATGTAGGCCTCGTTGTTGTAGCAGACGTAGAGGAACTGATGACCACGCTCGGCCGCGCCGGAGAGCGCCTGCAGGCCGATGTCGTAGGTGCCGCCGTCGCCGCCGAAGGCGATGAACTTGACGTTCTGTTCGGCGATCTTGCCCTGGCGCACCAGGCTGCGGTAGGCGGTCTCGATGCCGCTGATCGTGGCGGCGGCGTTCTCGAAGGCACTGTGCATCCACGGCACCTGCCAGGCGGTATACGGATAGATCGTCGTCGCCACCTCCAGGCAGCCGGTGGCATTGGACAGCACCACCGGGTCGTCAATCGCCGCCAGCATCTGTCGGACGATGATCGGCGCGCCGCAGCCGGCGCACATGCGGTGCCCCGGCGACAGTTTCTCCGGGGTCTTGGCGAGTTCTTTGGGAGTGAGTTTGGTAACCATTTATGCTCCTTCTCGCGTATCGCGAATCGCTTATCGTAGGGTTTTGCGGAAGTTGGTGATGGCGCGGATCAGGTGATCGCCCTTGTCGTATAGTTCAGCATGAATGGTGCGGTGGATATAGTCTCTGGCCAGGGCGAGGAAAAGCCCGGCGACCACCTCACATACCGATCCCATCGCAATCCCCAGGTAACGACCGAACTGGGCGCGGGCGTCCTGTCCGCATCCTTCGGCGAGGTGCACAACGACTGAGTGGGCAGCGCGGTTCAGTTGATCGGCCAGAGCGTGGCGCTCGTGCCGGGGAAACCGAGCCGTCACCGCGTATATGGATGTCGTGTACTCCCGCGCCAAATGCCATATCTCCAGGCTCTCGAACCGACAAGCCATCGGGTTCCTCCGGTGAAGTGCAGCATTGGATGGCCTATGCGGTTTACGATCCGCGGTTTACGATCCGCGATTTGCGATACGCGATAGATTATTCCCTTACACCCAGATACGTCACCATCCGCTCCACCCGCCCGCTCTCCGCGTAGCGTAGCGCATCCTGGAAGACCGGCTCGATCTCGCGCGGGGTAATGTCGCGCCCGCCCAGGCCGAAGACATAGTCAGCCGTCGGCAGGTGGACGCCGTGCTGCGCCAGCGCTGCCGCCAGCTCCAGGAACAGCGGGCCGGCGTTGCCCATCGCGCCGAAGGAGATCGAACGGTCCATCACCGCCACTGCCTTCAGATGACGCAGCGCGTCCGCCAGTTCTTTTGCCGGGAAGGGCCGGAAGACGCGCAGCTTGAGCAGGCCAACCTTCAGCCCCTGCGCCCGGAGTTGGTCAACGGCGACCTTGGCCGTGCCGGCGGTGGAGTTGGTCACCACCACCGCCACTTCGGCGTCGTCCAGCCAGTACGGCTCGAACAGGCCGTAGTTGCGCTTGAACTTGCGGTTGAACTCCGCCGCCACGTCCAGGATCACCTGCGGCGCGTGGCCCATCGCCTCCACCTGCTGTCGCTTGTGCTCGTAGTAGTAGTCGTAGAAGTCCAGCGGGCCGAAGGTCTTGGGGCGGCTCACATCCAGCAGTGGCCACTGCGGCCTGTACGTGCCAATGAACGCCCTCACTTCCGCATCGTCGTAGACCTCCACCCGCTCCATGGCGTGGCTGGTGATGAAGCCGTCCTGGCAGACCGCCACCGGCAGCAGGACATCGGGGTGCTCGGCGATGCGCACGGCCTGGAAGGCGTTATCGTAGGCCTCCTGGTTGTTCTCGGAGAAGAGGACGATCCAGCCGGCGTCGCGCATGCCCATCACATCCGAGTGGTCGCAGTGGATGTTGATCGGGCCGGAGAGGGCGCGGTTGACCAGGCTCATGACGATGGGGCAGCGCAGCGAGGCGGCGATGTAGACCATCTCCCACATCAGCGCCAGGCCGTTGGCCGAGGTGGCGGTCATCACCCGCGCCCCCGCCGCCGCCGCGCCGATGCAGGCGCTCATCGCGCTGTGCTCGCTCTCCACCGTGATGAACGACGTGTCCACCAGCCCGTCGGCCACGTACTCGGCAAAGAACTCCACCGTCTCCGTCTGCGGCGTAATCGGGTAGGCCGCGACCACGTCGGGGTTGATCTGGCGCATCGCCGTGGCGAACGATTGGTCACCCGTGAGTGCTTCGAACTTGCTCATCGCTCTACTCCTCCGCCTGCCCTTCGACGAGGATGCGGATGCACAGGCGGGCATCATCGCGGGCCAGCTCCTCGCCCGCCTTCTTGATGACTTTGGCATTGACCGGGCAGACCTTCGCGCAGATGCCGCAACCCTTGCAGTGCTCCAGGTCGAATCCGAGCATCTTCTCGTTGAGCGGGTCCACCAAGATGCTGGAGTCCGGGCAGAACAGCCAACACTGGAAGCAGTGGATGCACTCGGCCTCGCCGCGCACGGGGCGGAAAGCCCGCCAGCCGCCGGTGAGGTAGTCGCGCGCATTGCCCGCCTCCAGGATCATCCCTCCGATGGGGATCTCGCGCCATCCCTTCAACTGAGCCATCTTCCTATCCCTCCACCGCCTCTTCCGCCGCCCGTCGCAGGGCGCGGATGTTCGCCTCGACGACGTGCGGAGCGACCTTGTGGCCGAACCAGTCGCGCACCTGCTCGATCAGCGCCTGCGTCTCGAACAGGCCGGTGGCGCGGGCGAAGGCCCCCAGCATCGGCGTGTTGGTGATGTCCCGCCCGATCTCCTCGATGGCGATGCGGCTGGCGTCCACGGTGAACACCCGCCCGACGGTGTAGCCGGTGAGCCGGCGCACTTCCTGGGGAGACATCGAGGTATTGACCAGCAGGATGCCCTCTTCACCCAGCCCGTCCGTCACCGCCACCGTACCCAGCAGGGTGGGGTCGAGCACTAGCACTACGTCCGGCCTCTCGATCTGCGAGTGGATCGTGATCGGTTTCGCGCTGAGGCGGGTGAAGGAGCGCACCGGCGCGCCCATTCGCTCCGGGCCGAAGTCGGGGAAGGCCTGGAAGTACTGGCCCGTGCCCAGAGCGGTCTCGGCCAGCAGCTTGCCGGCGGTGACCACGCCCTGCCCGCCGCGGCCGTGCCAACGGATTTCGACGACTTCTTTCATACGGCAACCCCTTATCAAAATGATAGAACCTCTCGGCGTCAACCCACATATTGTCCCACAAACTGCCATTTTGCGCCAGTGACGGTTATCCCCTCAGGCGATGACAGGCCTCTCCAGGCCGCCGGCCCGCGTCTGCTGCCTTTCTTCCCTCCCCTTTCCCCCTGTGGTATAATCGCATTCGTATGAGCGAGAAGAACGTGTCCCGGCGCGGGGTGTGGCCGTGAGCCGTTCCCAGTTCAGCCGCCAGCAGCGAGCCGTGCTGGTGGTGATGGCCGTGGCCGTCATCGGGGTGTTCGCGCTGCTGGCCTACAGCGTCCTCACCATGCGCCCGGCCCCTCCACCGCCCCTGGCGACGCCCTCGCCGGCGCTCTCACCGCTGGAGACGCCAGCGGTCACCACGACAGTCGCCATCACCTCCACTTCTACCCCCTCCCCCTCGCCGACCGCTACCCGCCCGGCGCCGCTCTCACCGATCCAGAGTGCCCGCGCTGTCCAGGAGGTCGGGCGGATCGTCGCCGGCGTGCGCCAGCTCCCGCCGGTGGAACAGATCCCGGTCAGCTTCCTCACCGAACACGAGACAGCGGTCCTGCTGCTCCAGCGCTACCAGACCGAACAGCCGCAGCGGGAACTGAACCTCTACGCGGCCCTGGGGCTGGTCCCGCCGCTGGAGCCGCTGCCCCTACCGGACGTGGCCGCGCAGGCGGCGCACCTTTCCAGCCTGTATGTGGCGGACGGGCAGCAGGTGTTGCTCGTCGCCGGGCGCGGCCCGGCCACGGCCGAGGACGAGCGGGCGCTGGTCTATGCGCTGGCGCACGCCCTGCAGGACCGCGCCTTCGAGCTGACCGACCTGCCGCCCTGTCAGCAGACGACCGACGCCGCGCTGGCGCTGCAAGCGCTGGTGGAGGGGGATGCCGTGCTGTCCACGGCGCTCTACGCCGGGGTGAGCGGTGATGCCCAGGCGGTGGACGAACTGGCGCAGATGGCCGCCGACGCCCTCGCGCCCAATTACGCCCCCCTGGCGGACCATCCGGCCTTCCAACGGTTGCGCCTGTTCCCCTACCGGGACGGCGTCCAGTTCGTCACGGCCCTCTACGACCAGGGCGGCTGGGCCGCCGTGGATCGAGCCTACGCCCTGCCCCCCTGCTCCAGCGAGCAGGTGTTACACCCCGAACGATACGTCCAGGGCGCGCCCGTCCAATCCGTGGCCATGCCCGACCTGGGAGCGACGTTGGGCGCGGGCTGGCTGCGCGTCCGCCACGACACGCTGGGCGAGCTGTTCCTCGGCCTGCACCTGGCTGCCGGCCTGGACGACGGAGCGGCTGCCTGGGCCGCCGCCGACGGCTGGGCCGGCGATACGTTCGAACTCTGGCAGGACGCCACCGGGCAATCGGTGATCGCTTGGCGCATCGCCTGGGACGAGCGAGATGGAGCAGTGGCTTTCGAGCAGGCCTACGGGCTGGTGGTGCCGCGCCTGCGCACGCCGCCGCTGATCGCCGTGGACGCCCCCTTCGACCTGCCCGGCCGCTTCTGGCAGGGTCCGGCGGGGGCGGCCTACCTCTCCCGCGCCGGACGGGTGGTCACCGTAGTCTGGGGACCCGACCGCCAGACCGTGGCCTCGATTGCCCAGGCGCTGCCGTAACGCTGGACACCGGACACTGAACACCGGACACTGAACACCGGACACTGAACACTGAACACTGGACACTGAACACTGGACATTGGTCATTGAACCGCCATTGGTGGCTCCCCCTGTTGGCCCTGCTGGGAGTGGCGGGAGTGGCCGTCGGTTTTCCGGCCTGGACGCTCAGCGGGCGTTACCGCGAGTGCATCTATACGGATGTGGCGGCGGTGCCCGCACGGCCGGTGGCGCTGGTCTTTGGTGCCGGTTACTGGCCCGACGGCACGCCCAGCGACGTGATGCGCGATCGCGTCGAGGCGGCGATTGACCTGTACCGCGCCGGGCGGGTGAGCCGCGTCCTGTTCAGCGGCGACAATCGCTTCGTGGACTACAACGAGCCGGAGAAGATGCGCCAGTACGCGCTCAGTCTGGGCCTGCCGGACGAGGTCATCGTCCTGGACTACGCGGGCCGTCGCACCTACGACACCTGCTATCGGGCGCGGGCGATCTTCGGCCTGCGGGAGGTGGTGTTGGTCACGCAGCGCTACCACCTCCCCCGCGCTCTGTATCTCTGCCAGGGGCTGAGCCTGGACGCGGTGGGCTACGCCGCCGACCGGCGGCCCTACGTGCACATCCGCGCCTACTGGGCGCGGGAGATCCCGGCCCTCTGGCTGTCGTGGTGGGACCTGCGGGTGCGCCGTCCCCTGCCCGTGCTCGGCGACCCGATCCCGATTTTGGAGGAAGGCGATGGAGCCAACCCGTGAAGAAGCCTGGAAGCTGTTGACGGAGTACACGAAGAACCCGCACCTGGTCAAGCACATGCTGGCCGTGGAGGCGGCGATGCGCGCCTATGCCCGCCGCTGCGGGGCGGACGAGGAGCAGTGGGCCGCCGTCGGCCTGCTGCACGATTTCGACTACGACCGCTTCCCCGACGAGCACCCGCAGGCCGGCGCGCGCATCCTGCGCCAACAGGGCTGGCCGGAGGAGATCGTCCGCGCCGTCCTTTCCCACGCCACCGAGCGCACCGGCGTGGCCCGCGAGAGCCTGCTGGAGCGGACGCTCTACGCGGTGGACGACCTGACCGGGCTGATCACCGCCGTCGCCCTGGTGCGCCCGTCGAAGGACATCCGTGATGTCGAGGTGTCTAGCGTGAAGAAGAAGTGGAAGGACCGCGCCTTCGCCGCCGGCGCGCATCGCGAGTCCATCGAGGAGGGCGCGGCGGCGATTGACATGGAGCTGTGGGAGCACGTCGCCGTGGTGCTGGCGGCGATGCAGGCCATCGCCGGCGAGCTGGAACTGGACGGGCGGCTGGCGCGCTGACGCCGCCCCCGTGGCGGCTACGGATGCACCGATGAGCGAAGAGCCGACCGTGCCCATCCCCTCCGAGGAACCGCGCTACTGCCCAGCCTGCGGGACGCGGGTAGCGGCGCGGGCCAGGACGTGCCTGATGTGCGGGGCGTCGCTGGAGGCGGCGGCCGCCGCGCCGGCGGACGAGAAGACGGCGCCCCGCCGCCGGCCACGCTGGCTGTTCTGGCTGGGGACAATCGCGTTGGCCCTCGTGCTGTTGGTCATCATCGGCTTCCTCGTCCAACCGCTGATCTTCCCCTCCGCTCCCGCCTTCACCCCCACGCCCAGCCGGCCCACCCCGACACCGACGCCCACCGTCGTGCTGACGCCGACGGAGACGCCCACGCCCACACCCACACCGACCCCGATCCCGCCCCGTGCCCATCAGGTGCGGCAGGGGGAGACGCTCAGCACCATCGCCCTGCAGTACGACACGACGATCGAGGACATCCTGGCCCTCAACCCCGGCCTCGACCCGCAACTGATCCAGACCGGCCAGGTGCTGCTGATCCCGCCGGCGGAAGGGGCCGTGTCCACTGCCGAGGCGGGGCCGACGGCCACGCCGGCGAGCTTCGTCATCCATGTCGTCGCGCCGGGGGAGACATTGTTGAGCATCGCCGAACGGTACGGCGTCACCGTGGCCCTCATCCGCGCCGCCAACCCGGAGCTGCCCGCCGGTTCCGACGTGATCCGCGTCAACCAGAGCCTGGTCATCCCCATCGGCACACCCACACCCACCCCTGTGCCGACGGTGGACGTCAACGTCACGCCGACGCCCCGCCCGCTGTACGCGCCGCCCGCCCTGCTCAGCCCGCCCAATGGCGCGATCTTCGGCGGCCCGGACGCCGTGATCGTCCTGCAGTGGGCCTCGGTGGGCATCCTGGGACCGGGCGAGTGGTACGCCGTCCATGTGGAACGGTCGGGCATCCCCCCGCTCATCGTCCGCACGCGCGCCACGGCCTATCGCCTCCCGGCGGAACTCTACCCTCCCCCCGATGCCCTGTCCCGCGAACTGCGCTGGCACGTCCAGGTCGTCCGCCGGGTGAGCGGCGGCACGACCGATGAGCTGGTCTCGCTGCCCGAAGCGGTGCGCACGCTCCTGTGGTTGGAGACTGCGCCCACACCAACGGCGACCCCGTTTCCGTGAAGTATGGCACGTCTGCGAAATTGCCTGCCGTCCGCAGCGCTGGGCCCTCACCCCACCCCCTACCCTCCCGCAGGTTAAAAGTGGCAGGCAAGAGGGCCAACAGCTCATGGCGGCGCACTCCGATGCGGAGATTGCGCCGAAACCTGCGGGAGGGTAGGCAGTTACTGCCATCCGTGACAATCCGTGTCAGAGGAGGTTGCGATGGGATTCGTGAAAGTCGCCGATGTTTCCGAACTGCCCGTGGGCGCGATGAAGAAGGTCGTCGTCGGTGAGCGGACGATCCTGCTGGCGAACGTGGAGGGGACGTACTACGCCCTGCCCAACAAATGTCCCCACATGGGCGGGTCGCTGGCCGATGGACAGCTCGAAGGGGCGTTCGTCACCTGCCCCCGCCACGGTGCGCGCTACGACGTGCGCAGCGGCCAGGTCGTTGGCGATGCCCACATCCTCTTCATCAAGACCAAGCCTCAGAATGCCCTGACTTACCCGGTCAGGATGGAAGGGACGAGCATCCTGGTAGAGTTGCCCTGAGCGATAGGGGGCGCGGATGATGACCCGCGCCCGCTTGCCTTCTCTTGAGGATGTGCTATAATCTGCAACGAACGGGCGCGTAGCTCAGTCGGTCAGAGCGCTACACTCACATTGTAGAGGTCAGGGGTTCAAGTCCCTTCGCGCCCACTGAGATGCTCAACAGTGTCCGCCGCCGCCTGCAGATTGACTGGTTGATCAGCAGCCTGCGCTGGATCCTCCTGGCCTTCGTCTTCGTCATCGCGTTTCTCGATCCTACGCACGGGCTGCAGAGTGGCCCGCCCCGGTCGTTCTACCTGCTCGTGCTGTTGTTCGTGAGCGCCGGCTACAACCTGGTGCTGACCCTGCTTCTGGTCGCCCACCTGTTTCCCCGTCCCCTGCCGGCGGTCACGCTGGGCGTTGACACGCTCCTGGCGATGGGACTGATCACCGTCTCCGGCGGCTTCGACAGCCCGATGTTGTTCTTCAGCCTCTTTCCGATCATCACCGCCGCCCTGCGCTTCTCCGCCATCGCCTGCGTGATCGTGACCCTGCTCATCAGCCTCAGCTATTTCGGCCTGGGGCTGTTCTTCCCATCCGAAGCTACCGCAGCGACCTCGTTTCCGCTCGGCAAAGTCATCGGGCCGGCCGTACTCCTGCTGACCGCGCTGGTGACCGGCCTGATCGGCGAGCGGATCAATCGCAGCATCCACGAGGCACGTCGGCAGGAGGAGCACGAGGAACTGCGGCGCCTCCGCACCCGGCACCAGCAATCGCGCCTGATCTTCGAACTGGCCAGCACCCTCAGCGCCACGCTGAACTACCAGCGCGTGCTGGAGGCGATGCTGGACGTGGGCGAGATCGGCCTGCGCGAGCTGGAAAAACAGACGGCGAAGCTGGTCAGCATCGTCCTGCTCTTCCATGGCGATAAGCTGCACGTTGCGGCCTCGCACCACCTGCCCCCGCGCGACCGACAGACGGTGCTGGCCGGGCGGGAAGGGGCGATTGCCCAGGCGTTGAGCACCGCCGAAGCGGTGCTCTGCGCGAACCCCGCTCAGGACCCCCAGCTCGGCCAGTTCGTCGCCCTGCACCAGTGCCAGGAAGCGATGGTGCTGCCACTGCGCGCCGGCTTCGAGAGCTTCGGCGCCGCCATCTTCGGCAGCCCGGTGGCGGGCATCTTCAGCCCCGATTACCAGGACCTGTTGATCGCGCTGTGCAATCAGGGCGTGGTGGCCCTGCAGAACGCCCAGCTCTACCAGAGCCTGCGCGAGGAGAAGGAGCGCATCGTCGCCGTGGAGGAAGAAGCGCGCAAGAAGCTGGCCCGCGACCTGCACGACGGCCCCACCCAGGCGGTCGCTGCCATCGCTATGCGCGCCAATTACACGCGGCTCCTCCTCGACAAGACCCCCGAGGAAGTCCCGGAGGAGCTGTCGCGGATCGAGGAACTGGCCCGCCGGACAACCAAGGAGATCCGCCAGATGCTGTTCACCCTGCGCCCGCTGATCCTGGAGACGCAGGGACTGCGGGCGGCGCTGGAGCAGTACATCGCCAAACGGGCGGAGACCGATCCCCTGCCGATCCACCTGGACGCGGCGGAAGGGGTGGATCAGACGCTGAGCAAGGACCAACAGGGGATGGCCTTCTACATCATCGAGGAGGCGATCAGCAACGCCCGCAAGCACGCCCGCGCCAACAACATCTGGATCCGGATGCGGATGGAAGGCGATGTCTTCGTCGCCGAGGTGCAGGATGACGGCGTAGGCTTCGATGTCAGCGTGCTGGAGCGGGGCTACGACGAGCGCGGTAGCCTGGGCATGCTGAACATGCGCGAACGGGCGGAACTGGCCGGCGGCTCCTGGCGCATCCAATCCGCGCCGGGCAAGGGCACGCGGGTCACGCTGAGAATCCCGCCGAGGACACAGGGTGGCTGAGTCCGAACGCTGGCTCTGGCTCGGCGGGTCGTTGCTGCTGGCCGTCATTGCCACCCAGGTCGCCTGGTGGCTCTGGCGGCGGGAGAAGAGCCGGACGACGCTCGAACGGGCCGTCCGTTCCCCCTTCTTTGCCCCGCTCTACCAACTGGTCTGGCTGCTGTACACGGTCGGCCTGCCCATCGCGGCGCTGATCGCCGGGCACGATGCCGTGGTCGCCCGGCTGCTCGGCCTGCAGCCGCTGGTGGGCCTCGACCCGGCGGCCAGTTGGAACGACTGGGCGCGGGACGTGGGCTGGGCGGTCGCGCTGGGGGCGGCGGCCTGGGCCGTCCTGGTCGCCGGCTGGCGGGCGACGTGGCGGAGCGGCCGCCTGGGGCGCCCGGAGGGCGCGCAGACGCCCGCCTGGGCGCTGCTGCTGGCGGCGGTCGGTCACGAGACCCACTGGGCGTTCTACCGCAACGCGCCCGTGGTCGTCCTGGGGCCGTACTGGGGCACGTGGGCCGGTCTGGGGCTGATCGCGCTGGAGGCAGCCCTCAACCCGTGGTGGCGTTCCGACCTGCGCGAGCGGGAGCGCGCGCCGCAGGCATTGCTGCGCGCTGGCCTGGCCGTGCTGAGCGCCGCGATCTACCTCCAGACCACCAACCTCTGGCTGGCGGTACTGGTCCACTGGCTGATCACCTGGGGGCTGGCCGCCTGGGCGCGGGCGCTGGCGGAGCGTGCCCCCCTCACCCGTCCAGAAGTTCCCTGATCCGCGGCAGTGACTCCTCAGCCGCCCGCTCGCCGATGGCGATGACCTCCGCTGCCCGCGTCAGGCCGCCCAGGACGCTGATGTCCGGCGGGATGGGCAGGTCGAGGAGCAGGTCGGGCCGGGCCTCGGCCAGGACGCGGCGGTTGACCTCCTGGGTCAGGAGCGCCATCGAGCGCCAGAGCACCTCGATCATCTCCTCGATCCCGTCGGGCAGGAGGGGAATGCGGTGGAGGGCCTCGCTGAACGCGGCGATGGTCTCGCGGTCGCTGCCGGCGTCCACGGCGATCACCACGTCCGCTCCCATCTGACGGACCACGTCAGCGGGCAGGTTATCCAGCAGCCCGCCGTCCACCAGCCGACCATCCCCCTGTCGGACGGGCGCGAAGACGCCCGGCAGGGCAGTGGTCGCCCGCACGGCCTCGACCACCGACCCCTCGCGGATCACCACCTTCTGCCCCCGGTCGAGGTCCACCGCCACCACCGCCAGCGGGATGCGCAACCGGTCGAAGGTCACATCGCCCAGCAGGCGTTCCAGGTACTCCATCGCCTTCTGCCCGGTCAGCAACCCGCCACGGGGGAAGGTCAGGTCGAGCAGGCCGATCAACTGGCGGGTACTACCCATCGCCAGCGCCTCCTGCTCCAGTTCGGCGGCGGAGAAGCCGGCAGCGCTGGCGGCGGCCAGCAGGCCGCCCATGCTGGTGCCGGCCAGGAAATGGATCGGCAGCGACTCGCGTTCCAGCACCTTGAGCACGCCGATGTGGGCCAGGCCGCGCGCCCCGCCGCCGCTGAGCGCCAGCCCCACCGTGCGCGGCTTCCGTCTACCCAAGAGCCTCTGCCAGAATGCTCTTCTCGCCATCCCCCTTCCCCATGTCTCCGCGTCTCCGCGTCTCCGCGTCTCCCCCTCCCCGCATCTCCGCGTCTCCGCGTCTCCGCGTCTCCCTACAGGTGCCTGGTAAAGATGAACAAGTCATCACCGGGGCGGTAGAAATCGCGGATGATCGCTTCGGGCGCGCAACCGCAGGCCGTGTAGAG
>DAOTYW010000047.1:0-9963 GCA_034434755.1 Anaerolineae bacterium
ACAGTGGTCGGAACCGCCCGTATTTAGGCCTGGGAAGAGCTATTTTGCCCCACTTTTCAAGCCCTCTCGGATTGTTAAAGAGCCAAACTTCAGGGCGGGGGTAGGGGGTGGGGTGAGGGCTCAGCGCCGCGGACGGTAGGCAGTTACGTCTACTTTCAGTTGTCCCAACACCAGCCGGTTGGCTGAGGCCCAGGCACTGACCATATGTATGGCTGTCTTGCCCAGGGTGTTATCGTGCGCACGGCGCAGAGTCTTGCCATCCAGGGCGACGATTTCGCCAGCGTAGACCTGGCTGATGGCCTGAATCCAACGGACAAAGCCGTTGCGGAACTGATCAGGGTCGAGAAGAGAAAACACCCGCCCGAACGTGTCGTGAGATGGTATGCCATTGGGCAATTCCAGAAAAGTGCGAAACCAACCCAGCTTCGCCCTGCCGTACTCCGCGATCTCGACCCACGAGTCAGCACCGCAAATCACGGCGCAGATCGCAATAACGATAATGTCGATGAGCTTGTGTCGTTTCGTACGATCAATCCTGGGGTCTTCCAGATCAGTGAAGTGCTCAACGATAGAGACATGTGGTGTTTCCATTCACGTCCTCCAGGGCTTCGATAGTGTGGTGACACTATTATCACCCTGTTTCGCTCTGGAGGGAATTTAGATGCGATTGCCCTGAATCACCAGGTCCGTGCGGCTTGCGTCAGGGAAACAGCTGTGCTACAATCGGTCCATCCCCTCAGTGAGAAACAGCCATGGAAAGATGGATCGTCGCTCTACTGGCCGGCTACCTGCTCGGTTCGATTCCCGTGGGCTTCCTGTTGGTGCGGGCGGCCCGTGGTATAGACGTGCGCCGGGTAGGCAGCGGAAGGATCGGCGGGACGAATGTCTTGCGGGCCGCCGGGTGGCAACTGGCCGTGCTGACCGGCATCGGCGACAGCCTCAAGGGCCTGCTGGCGGTATTGACCGCCCGCTGGTTGCACGGGCCGGCCCTGTTGCAGGCGCTGGCCGGCGTGACCGCCGTGATCGGCCACATCCGCCCGCTCTTCCTCCGCTCCCGCGGCGGCGCCGGGACGATGACCTCCATCGGCGGCGCCGTGGCTTTCTGGCCGCTCGGCGGACTGCTCCTGGTGCCGCTGCTGCTAGGGGTTGGGCTGGGTACCCGTCGCGCCTCGCTGGGCTCCATCACCATCGCCCTGGTGCTGCCGGCCCTCTATATCGTCCGCGCCGCACTGGGGATCGCGCCGTGGGAGATCGTGACCCACGGCGTGCTGACCTCGGCGCTCACTCTGTGGGCGCTGCGCCCCAACATCCAGCGCCTCCTCCTCGGTCAGGAGCGGCAGATCAGCCTGTAGCGCTACAGTCCGACCACCGTCATATCTCGTGGGTGCTCGACGCTGAAGTCGAAGCGGACGGTGTGTTTCTGCCCGGCGGCCAGGGTCAGTTCCCACTTCAGCAGCCCCATCTCGGTCTGCTCGACCGGCCTGGGATCCACGGACTCCAACCTGACCTTGATGGACTCATGTCCGGCCACCGGTACCTGGTCGTACAGGGTAAGGGTCACCGGACCCGCCAGGAAGTTCTCCAGGGCAATCTCGTAGCCGTAGGTGATGCGGCGGCGGTCGCCGATGAGCTTCTTGTCCACCTCGCGCCGCTTCAGCTCGCGCTTCACCTTGACGCGGTCGTCCACCCCCAGGTACAGCTCCAGCTTCCCGCCGGGGGCGGTCAGTTCCAGGCGCGTCGCGCCGATGAACTCGTCGCCGGCGAAGAGGTTGGCCGGGCCGGGCAGCAGGGTGTAGGAGCTGTCGTTGGCGACCTTCGCCCGCCGGTAGGCCGCCTCGACCAGCTTGGGCGCGCTGACGTAGTCCAGCTCGGGACTGAGCGCGTAGCGGGCCACGGTGACCTTGTGCGGCGCGCCGTCGGCGGGGACGGAGACGGCGCCGGGCACCGTGTAGGTAACTGCCGCGCCGGAGGTCTCCACGGTCGCCATCACCTCCTCGGCCTCCTCGACCGGCGCGGCTTCCGGTGCGGCGCCGGCGAAATCGGCGGCCATCTCCAGCATCGCCGGGGCGGGGGCAGCGGCCATCTTCGCCCTCGTCACCCCGCGCGGCGCGGCCGCCATCGGCATGGGAGGCGGGGGCGGCGCGATGGTCCACGGCTTCAGCTCGGGGATGGTCTGCGCCAACGCCGGGCGGGCGGTCGAAAGGGTCAGGGCCACGTCGCTCCAGTCCTCGCCGGTGCGCTGGGTCACCTGGGCCAGGTAGCCCACTTCCAGCGTCGTCTGCTCGCCCTCCAGCAGCCGCAGGTCGTACAGCGGCGTCCAGCCGGCGTGGGTGACCACGCCGATCAGCTCGACGGTCAACTCACCCGCCTGCAGCACCTCCACCTCGACGGAGGCGACGTAGCGCTCGCGGCCCGTGGCCCCGCGCAGTTGGGTCAGTTCGGCTTCGAGCTTCTGCTTCTGCCGCTCCAGCTCGCGCCGCTGGACGGCCAGCCCCTGCAGCGCGGCGTCAATCTCGCCCAGCCGCTGGCGCAGGGTCGCTTGCAGCGCCATCTGGTCGGCGGCGGTGGTGCGCCCGTAGGCCAGCCCCTTGGCGAAAGCCTCGGCGGCCCCCGACAGGCCCAGCAACGCCTTGCGTTCCTCGTTCAGCAGCCCGGCCTGGGCGTCGAGCGCGGCGATCTGGTCCTGCAGCCCCTCGATGCGCTTCTCCAGCTCGCGCACGCGCTCGGCAGGCGTCTCAACGAAGAACTCGCGGCGCACATCTACGCCCAGCAGGCGGACGCGAGCGGTGCCGCGCGCCGCCGCCCGCACCGACGACGGGTCGAGCGCCAGCGGCAGCTCGCGCATCTCCAGCCGCTGGACACCCGGCTGCAAGGTCGCCACACCGCTGCGCGTCACCCGCGCCCGGTCGGGATAGACGGTCACGGCGGTGACAGTGGTCTGTAGGTCGGTCATTTTTACCTCCGGAACGTGAAACGTGAGACGTGAAACGTGAGACGTGAAACGTGAAACGTGAAAGGTGAAAGGTGAAAGGTGAAACGTGGTGCGTAACGGAACACGCAATATGCAACACGCTATACGCGATCAGCGATTAGCGATTAGCGATCAGCGATTAGCGATCAGCGATTGGCGATCCGCGCCCGCCACGCCATCAACTTGAACAGCCGCGATTTGAGCCACTTGCCGAAACGGGCCGAGCGCTTCTCATCCTCCGGCGCGTAGGCAGGGTCGCCCAGGATCAGGTAGAGCGCCCGCTCGACGCCGTGCGGGATGATGTCGCCAGCCATGCCGTAACCGATGCAGTCGTAGCCCACCAGGTAGAGGTTCTCGATCGGCGAACGGGGATCGAGCCGCTGCGCGCCGCTCTGTCCCAGCCGATGGGCCATCTCCGCCGTCCACATACCGCTGTAGAACATCGGCACCTGCAGCTCGACTACCTGGTCGAAGTTCGGGAAGACCTGTCGAAGCTGCGCCCGCACCAGCTCCAGCTCGCGGCGATGGTCGAAGGGCGCTTCCATCACCCAGAACACGTCCAGGATGTGCCGCCCCGGCGGGGCCAATTGCGGGTCGAAGAAGGTGGGCGCGTAGGTGTTCAGCGTCCGTTCCCAGCCCATCGTGTGCAGCAGCGAGTGTTCGGCGCCCAGCAGCGGCTCGCTCGTGCCCAGGACGAGCGCGGCGACGGTGGCCGGCACGGCGGCGCGCAGGCGGGCGACGTAATCGGCAGGCAGGTTCTGCTCGCCGACCAAGGCGATCAACCGGTTCAGGCCGGCGTTGTGCACCACTACGTCGGCGGCGATGACCCGCCCGTCCGCCAGCGTCACCCCGCGCGCCCGCCCGTTCTCCACCCGGATCGAGGCGACGCGGGTGTGGGTGGCGATCTGCCCGCCGTGGTCGCGCAGCACCTGTTCCAGCCCGCGGACGATCGCCGCCGTCCCGCCGACCGCCGTGCCCCAGACGGCCATCTGCTCCAGCGCGTCCACGATGGCCCGCTTGGTCTCCAGCGCGGAGAAGGTGTCTACCGTCTGCGAGGCGAAGCAGTAGGTGATGATCGTCTCGACGTACTTGACGTAGGCCTCGTTGCCGGGGAAGTAGCGCTCGATGTACTGGCGGGCGGTCATGTCGCCCGGGTAGGTGACGCGCGGGTCGTACATGTCGGCGATCCAGTCGTAGACGCGGGCCAGGCCCTTGGGGCCACCGACCAACGCCTCCTGTGCCTCGTCGGTGGAGGCGAAGCGGCGGCCGTCGCGGGTGACGACCCAGTGCTCGCCACGCGCCTTGACATCGTGGATCGTCACCCACTCGACCGGCGCGCCCAGCTTGGTACACAGCTTGCCGATGCGGCTCTTCGGGCCGGGACAGGTCCAGGCGGCGGTAGTAATCGCATACCCCTGGTGCATCAGGTGGGTGTACTTCCCACCGATGAAGGAGAGCTGCTCCAGCACCAGCACCTTCTGGCCAGCGCGGGCCAGCCCGGCGGCAGTCATCAGCCCGCCGATGCCCGCCCCGACGACAACCACGTCATACCGCTCGTCCAGCGGCAGCGGCGGCGGCAACAGCTCCGGCGCCGAGAAGACATTGTTCGGGCAGACGGTCAGGCAGGCGCCGCAGCGCGTGCAGCGTTGCTCATCCACCTCCGGCCACACCGCCGCCTCGATCCGCAGCTCGATCGCCTCCGCCGGGCATGTCAACACACAATAACTACACCCCGTGCAACGTCCCTGCTCTACCCCAATCATCATCCCTCTCCTCCCCCTTCTCCGCGTCCCCCCGTCCCCGCGTCTCCGCGTCCCCCCGTCTCCCCGTCTCCTCACCACCCCAACACCACCGCCAACCCCCGCTGCACCAGGTTGACATTCGTCAGGGCAATCGCGATGAACGGCCCCATAGCCAGCACACCGACCAGGGCCACCTCTGGCCGTTGGAGGACCGTCAGCGCTACGCCGGAGGCGGTCAGGAACAGCGAAGCATAGAGCATCAGCGGCCCGTAGACGGAGAGGTGGAGCGAGCGGTGCGGCTGCGGCGTCCCGTCGGCCACGAAGCGGTAGATCAGGTTGATGACGAAGGCCACGCCCAGCCAGCCGAGGAAGTTGGCGATCGGCACGCCGTTGTTCACGTACGGCACGTAGGGGCCGCCGTCCTGCCAGACCCACCAACCCTGGCCGACGGCGATGGGGTCGATCATCATGTCCCAGGCCGTCGTCGCGAGCGCGCCGATTACCGACATCCACACGTAGGACGGCAGTCGCTGCCGCCACGGCGCTGCGCGATCCACCGTCGCCGGCGCCAGGATGTCGGTGATCGTGAAGGCCGCATAAACGATCGGCTCCCAGGCCAGGGCGGCCAAGAGGGGCACGCCGAACAGGCGGACGCCGAGCATCTCGGTATAGTAATAGCGCCCGAAGACCAGCCCGAAGTTGACGCCCAGCGCCTCGGCGGTGAAGGCGACGATGAACGAGAGGCCGAACATCAGCAGGCTGCGCCTCCAGCCCTTGGTGAGGCAGGCGTGCCAGACGACGAAGACCAGCGCCGTGCCGATGTAGCCGACCAGGAACCCGACCGCGAAGGGGATGCGCATCCCCAGCACGACGTTGAGGACGATCAAACCGACAGAAACCCCCGTCGTGGTCGCCAGGTAGAGAAACGGCCCACGGTGGTTGTTGCCGTTGTTCATACGTGATCAGCTCCCTTGTTCAATGTCCGAAGTCCGAGGTCTGGGGTCTAGGCTCGCCGGGCTTCGGACAGAATCCGTGGCAGTTGACGGACAAGCGCGACATTCATCTCCCGTAGGGTCCAGTCGCCGCGCATTGCGCCGAAGACCACTTGCTGCATGCGCCGGCTGCGCCGCAGCAGGTGCGAGCCGAAGCGCGGCATGCGGTAAACGAAGCCGGCCATATAACGGGCGTGACGCAACTGCGGGACGATCTCCGCATGGACGCGGGCGGTGTACCCCGCCAGGGCCGAGGGACCGTCGGTCAGCGCCGCCGCTATCGCCTCGGCCGCCATGCGCGCGCTGACGATGGCATAGTAGACCCCCTCGCCCAACCAGGCGTCGGCCAGGTTAGCCGCGTCGCCGACCAGCAACACGCGCCCGCTGTGCAACGGGTCCCGCCGGCCACCCAGGGGGATGAGGTGCCCGCGCCGGCGCAGCACACGACTGTCCCGCAGCACCGGCTGGCCGGCCATGAACCGCTCCAGGTGACCCTTCAGCCCGGCCACCTTGCCCGGCCGGGCGTGGAAAAGGCCCACCGAGAGGTGGTCGGATTTGGGAAAGACCCAGCCGTAGCCGTGCGGCAGCGCGCCGAAGTCGAACGTGGCCCACGGGCCCTGCTCCTGCAGCTCGGCGGCGGGGACGGCGACCTCGGCCTCGATGGCCATGCCGGCCTGGCGACGGGGCAGCAGACCGCAGGCGCGAGCGACGACGCTGTTCACCCCGTCGGCGCCGGCCAGCAGGCGGGCGGCGAAGCGCCCGCGCGCCGTGTCCACCCCAACCTGCCCGTCCCCCTGCGCGATGGAGCGCACAGCGACCCCGTCGGCGAGCCCGGCGCCCGCCTCCACCGCCCGCAGCGCCAGGAAGTGGTCGAAGCGGTCGCGCATGACCATCCAGCCGAACGGGTGCGGGACGTCGGCCCGTAACAAGAACTGCCCGCCGTAGGTGAGGATGCCGCCGGCCATCTCCAGATCGAGCGCAGGGCTGGCGTCGAAGGGCAGGGCGCGGACGGTCTTCAACGGCAGGCCGCCGCCGCAGGGCTTATGGCGCGGCAGGCGGGCCTTCTCCAGGATCAGCACCTGTAGTCCACGCCGGGCCAGCTCGTAGCCCAGCACCGCGCCGGCCGGTCCCGCGCCGACCACGATCGCGTCGTAGACCACTACCGGCTCGCCATCCAGCGTTCCCAGCGCTCCATCGCTTCCGCCAGCCGCGCGGCAGGATGGCCGAGGGTGATGCGCACGTAGCCCTCCCCGTGCGCGCCGAAGGCGACGCCCGGCGAGACGGACACACCGACCGCCTCCAGGATGTCCGCGGCGAAGTCGGCGCTGCGCGTCCCCTCCGGCAGCCGCGTCCAGACGTAGAGGGTGGCGTTGGAATGGACGTAGGAGAGTCCCATGCGATCCAGCGCCGCCGTCACCACCTGGCGCCGCTCGCGGTAGACCTCGTTGCGGCGGGCCAGCCAGCCCGCGTCGGTCTCCAGCGCCACCACCGCTGCGTCCTGGATCGCCTGGAAGATGCCGGTATCGGCGTTTGTCTTCAGGCGGGCCAGCGCCGACACCGCTTCCGCGTTGCCCACCACCATCCCGACGCGCCAGCCGGCCATGTTGTGCGACTTGGAGAACGAGTTGAACTCGACCGCCACGCCCATCGCTCCCTCGACCTGCAGGACGCTCGGCGCGACGTAGCCATCCCAACTGACGTCGGCGTAGGGGTTGTCGTAGGCCAGCAGGAGACCGTGGGCGCGGGCGAAGCGTACGGCTTCTTCCAAAAAGGAGACCGGCGCGACCGCCGTGGTCGGGTTGTTGGGATAGTTCAGCCACAGCACCCGCGAGCGGGCCAGCACGTCGCCAGGGACGGCCGACAGGTCGGGCAGCCAGTCGTTCTCGGCGGTCAGCGGCAGCGGATAGACCTCGCCGCCGACCAGGGAGACGGCGTTGCGGTAGGTGGGATAGCCGGGGTCGGGCACCAAGGCCACCGAGCCGGGGTCAATGAAGGCCATCGGCAAGTGGAAGATGCCCTCTTTGGAGCCGATCAGCGCCAGTACCTGCGTTTCCGCGTCCAGCTCGACGCCGAAACGGCGCCGGTAGTAGGCGGCAACGGCGGAGCGGAAGGACGGCGCGCCGTAGAACGAGGCGTAGCCGTGGTTGCGCGCGTCGCTGGCCGAGCGGTACAGCGCCTCGATCACCGGCGACGGCGGCGGCAGGTCGGGGCTGCCGATGTCGAGGGCGATGACGTCCACCCCCTGCGCGCGCAGGGCGCGGATGCGCTTGCCCAGAGCAGCGAAGACGTAGGTGGGCAGATTGTCGAGTCGTTCTGCAGTTTGCATATTGGGTTCTTCTCCTTTCGGTAACTGCCTACCCTCCCGCAGGCTTGGGCGCAACCTCTGCATGGGAGTGCGCCGCAGAGAGCTGCTTTCTAACCTGCGGGAGGGTAGAATCTATCGAACGGGCGCAGCGAAAGCCGACGCGGGTGTCCAGCTCGCTGCTGTGCGAAGAATTGCGCGCCGCGCAGCGGCTCTGCGCCTCCGCCTGTCCGGCGCTGCGGTAAGGATACCACGAACTGCCGCGCAGGGCGCGGTTCCACTCCGGCCCCAGGCCGACCGGGTTGCGTTCGGGCAGTCCGGCGTAACCGGCCCCGTTGTACCAGTCGCTCACCCACTCCGAAGCGTTGCCGGCCAGGTCCATCACCCCGTAGGGGCTGGCCGCCGAGGGATACGAGCCGACCGGCTGCAGGCCAGGGGCCGTCGTGCTGTCCGGCAACGCCGGCAGGGTGCTCCCGTCGTCGCCTGGGACAGCGCTCGACCAGGCGACGTTCGCCTGCCGTGGGTCCCATTCGTCGCCCCAGGGGTAGACCTGTCCATCGCTGCCGCGGCAGGCCTTCTCCCATTCCGCCTCGGTCGGCAGGCGGCGGCCCATCCAGGCGCAGTAGGCCGCCGCGTCGTCCCAGGTCACGCCGACCACCGGGAAGTCGCCCTGGCCGGGCGGGTAGTCGGCGCCTGACCAGTAGGGCGGCGGCGGGCGGCCGGTGGACTGGACGAAGCGCCAGTACTGCATGTTGGTCACTTCGTAGCGGTCGATCTGGAAGGCATCGAGGTAGACCGAGCGCTGCGGCTGCTCGTCGGTTGGGCCGTCGTCGCTGCCCATCGTGAAGAGGCCGGCGGGGATGGCGACCACGGCGCGGTCGAGCACCTGCGCCAGCACGCTGCGGTCGCCCGCGGCGGCCAGCGAGCGGATCAGCGCCCGTTCATAGGCGACGTCGTCCCCCCGTTCCACGTACACCTCCAGCACCCGCCCCACCCGCTCCAGGCTCAGCGGGCTGACCTTGTCCACCGTGTCCTGGGTCGTGTGCCAGTAGGGATAGTCGAAGTCAATCAAGTCCACCGCCGGGATGCCCCGATCCACGAACGGGACGTGGTCGTCGAGCATCGTCCAACGGTACTGAGGCATGAAGGTCTGCGTGTAGCCCAGCGTGGCGGCGATGCCCCACAACTGCTGCATTATAGGAAAGCTGGAATTGCCCTCGAAGTAGATCTGCTGATCGGCGTCGCCGACCATATCCACGAGGATCATCGCCTCTGGTTCGACCGTCAGGTTAGCGGCCATGTAAGACGATCCGACGCACCACTCCCAGCCATCCAGGTCGCCATTGTCCTCGGCGTCGAAGAAGGTCAGCCAGACCTGGTGCTGCAGCCGGTCGCGGTCGAGGACGCGGGCCAGTTCCAGCAGCACGGCGACGCCGGAAGCGCCGTCGTTGGCGCCCATCACCGGCTGGGTGGGGTCCTCGTGGTCGGCGCTGCGGCGGGTATCGTAGTGCGCGCCGAGGATAAGCACTGGCCCCTCGCCGAGCACGCCGATGATGTTCCGCACCGGCGTGTCGCGGTAGGTGAACTCCTGCGTCTCCACCCGCCAGCCCTGGGCCGCCAGTTGGGCGATGATGTAGTCGCCGGTGGCCCAGCCGGCCTCCGACCCGGTCGGGCGGAAGCCCAGATCGCACTGCGCCTGGACGTGGGCGAAGGCGGCCTGGCCGTCGAAGATAAGCGGCAGGGGGGTGGGTGAAGGGAGAGGGGAGGCCGTCGCCGCCGGCACGCCGGCACAGCCGGCCAGCAGAAAGACGGTCAGAAGCGACAGCCACAACCCTCGCTCGTTCATAGGAAGAGTATTGGTATCTGCTTACCCTACTGCCCCGAGCTTTGCCACCTCCCGATCGGGGCATGCTGTCAACGGATCCTGGGAACGGATTGAACGGAAAGAACCACTCG
>DAOTYW010000048.1:0-7609 GCA_034434755.1 Anaerolineae bacterium
CCCTCTCGCCAGCCACTTTCTAACCTGCGGGGTAACTGCCTACCCTTTACCAGGCCTGGTGCTGGCAGGGCCGGTGTGCCGGCCCCTCCCCCCCCCCCCGGGCCCCCGCCCCTCTCCCGCCGGGCGGGAGAGGGGCGGGGGCCAGGGGGGGGGGGGAGGGGCCGGCACACCGGCCCTGCCAGCACCAGGCCTGGTAAAGGGTAGGCAGTTACGGCAAAGCGTAAATACCTACCCGCCACCCTCCCGCAGGTTAGAAGGCGGCTGGCCAGAGGGCGAGCAGCTCATTGCGGCGCACTCCAGTAATGATACCTGCGCGTCACAGCCGGTCAAGAGCAGTGAATCGCCGGGGGTGCTTCATTACCCTGCGGCAGTAGCTTCCCAATTTCCAGAAGAGCGGGTATACTTGAGCCAGAGAGCCCTATGTCCCAGACCATTCTGGTCGTTGACGACGAACCGCAGATTGTGCGCCTGGTGCGTGCCTACCTAGAAGAGGCCAGCTTCCGCGTGATCACCGCCTCCGACGGCCAGCAGGCCCTCGCCGTCGCCCGCCACGAGAAGCCCGACCTGATCGTGCTCGACGTGCGCATGCCGCAGATGGACGGGCTGGAGTTCACTCGCCTCATCCGCCGCGAGCAGGACGTGCCGATCATCATGCTCACCGCCCGTGCAGAGGAGACCGATCGGATCGTCGGGTTGGAGCTGGGGGCAGACGACTACGTGACCAAGCCGTTCAGCCCACGCGAGCTGGTTGCCCGCGTCCGCGCTGTCATGCGCCGCGCCCAGGCCGCGCCCGAAACCCCGTCGCTGCTGCGCGTCGGGCCGCTCACGCTCGACCGCGCCACCCATACGGTCACCGTCTCCGGCCAACCGGTGGAGCTGACCCCGACCGAGTTCAGCCTGTTGGAGACGCTCATGACCACACCGGGGCGGGTCTTCAGCCGTAGCGAACTGCTGGAAGCTGTCCAGGGCGTGGCCTTCGAATCCTACGAGCGGACAGTGGACGCCCACGTCAAGAACCTGCGCCGCAAGATCGAGCGCCCCGACCGCCCGCCGCTGATCCTGACCGTCCGCGGCGTGGGCTATCGCCTCAATCCGGAGGCGCACGATGCGTAGCCGTCGTAGGACGGGCCGCCGGCCCGTCCATCGCCCCACTCACCGCTCCAGCCCGGAGGCGCACGATGCGTAGCCTGTTCTGGAAAGGCATGCTCGCCTTCCTGATCGTCATCCTGGTCGCCGTGGGCACGGTCGCCCTGCTGGCCGGACAGGCCACCGCTGCCGAGTTCCACCGCTACGCCGCCCATGGCGGGATGGTGTGGGACGATCAGGTGGACTACCTGGCCGCCTACTACGCCGCGCACGGCTCCTGGGAAGGCGTCCAGCAGGCCCTGCCGCCTGGCGGGACGACAATAGGCCGCGGCTACGGTCGCAGCGGCACGGGCCAGACGGGCTTCCGCCTGGCCGACGCCGACGGTCGGATCGTCGGCGACAGCGCCGGACAGCCATCCGGCAGCGCCTCGCCGGACGAGCTGGCCGGCGGGTGGCCCATCGCGGTGGACGGGCAGACGGTCGGCTACCTGTTGCCCACCGCGCCGCCGACCGCCGCCGGCGCAGCGCAGGCCGAGTTCCTGGCCCGCGTCCGCGCCGCCCTGTGGATCGCCGCGCTGGCCGCGCTGATCGCCGCCCTGCTTGTCGGCGGGCTGCTGTTCCGCTCGATCACCGCCCCGCTGCGCCGTCTCACCGCTGCCAGCGCCGCCATCGCCGGGGGCGATCTCGGCGCCCGCGCCCCGGTCGGTGGGCGGGACGAGGTCGCTCGACTGGCCGTCTCCTTCAACCAGATGGCCGAGAGCCTGGCCCGCGCCGAGGCGGCCCGTCGTAACCAGACCGCCGACATCGCCCACGAGCTGCGTACACCCCTCACCGTTGTCCAGGGGACATTGGAGGCGATCGTGGATGGCGTTTACCCGGCCAATCGAGAGAACCTGCTCGCCGCGCTGGCGCAGGTGCGCACGTTGAGCCGCCTGGTGGACGACCTGCGCCTGCTGGCCCTGGCCGACGCCGGGCAGCTCCGCCTGCAGAAGGCGCCGCTCGACCTGGGCGCCTTCCTGCGCCAAACGGTGGAGGCACATCGGCCGCAGGCGCAGGAGCGCGGCGTGGCCCTGGTGCTGGACGCCCCGCCAGCCCTGCCGAAGGTGCTGGCCGACCGCGACCGGCTGGCCCAGGTGGTCGGCAACCTGCTGGGCAACGCCCTGCAGTACGTCCCGCCCGGCGGCCACGTCACCGTGCGGGTGAGCGACCAGGGGCGGGAGGTGACCGTCTCCGTCGCCGATGACGGCCCCGGCGTGCCGGCGGACGACCTGCCGTACCTGTTCGAGCGCTTCTGGCGCGGCGAGCCGGCCCGCCAGCGGACGGCCGGCGGCAGCGGGCTGGGGCTGGCCATCGCCCGCCACCTCGTCGAGGCGCACGGCGGGCGCATCTGGGCCGAAGCCACGCCAGGAGGAGGGCTGACCATCACCTTTGCCCTGCGCAGCGCTGAACTGGCTTGAAGTGCCTCACCCCTCCCCCTGCCTCCTCCCCTCTCCCTCTGCGAGGAAGAGAAGTAGGGGGCGGGGAATGAGGTGAGGGTCACAACACCATACCCAGGGGTTTCATCATGGCCAACAACGAAGCAACGACCCTGTACGCTCCGACGATCAAGGAACTGCCGCTCCCCGAACGTCCACGGGAGCGGCTGGCCCGCCTGGGCCCCGCCGCCCTCTCCACTGCCGAACTGCTGGCCATCATCCTGCGCACCGGCGTGGACGGGGAGAACGTCCTCCACCTGGCCAGTCGCCTGCTGGCCCGCTACGGCGGGGTCAGCGGGCTGGCCCGCGCCAGCCTCTCCGAGCTGGTCGCCGAGCGCGGCCTGGGGCCGGCCAAGGCCGCCCAACTGCAAGCTGCGCTGGAGCTGGGCCGCCGGCTGCTCCTCGCTGCGCCGGAGGAACGGCTGCAGATCCGCACCCCCGCCGACGTGGCTCAACTGCTGATGGCCGAGATGGGCCACCTGGAACAGGAGCACTTCCAGGTTCTCTACCTCGATACCCGCAACCGCGTCCTGGGCAGTGAACCGGTCTACAAGGGCAGCCTCAACCAGTCGCAGATCCGCGTCGGCGAGGTCTTCCGTGAGGCAGTGCGCCGCAACTGCGCCTCGATCATCTGCGCCCACAACCACCCGTCGGGCGACCCCGCGCCCTCGCCGGAGGACGTGGCGGTGACCCGCGAGCTGGTGGCGGCGGGGAAGCTCTTGGGCATCGAACTGCTCGACCACCTGATCATCGGCCAGCAACGCTGGATCAGCATGCGCGAGCGGGGGCTGGGGTTCGAGAGCTAGACCACGAAACGGCGCGCAAGGGGTCACGCAAGGCGTGAAACTGCCACGACTTGCGTGGCGTTCGCGCTCCTCCTCTCCCCTTGGCCCCCCACCTGTGTGGAACAATCATCCCATCCACGCGCGTGTGGCGTACCGCGACAACGACCACCCAGCGAAAGTGTAGGACAACTGCTCGCAGTTGTCCCTACCCCCCCGCTTGGCAATCGCGAAAGAGAATGTATAATTCGACGCCATGCCACTCTTGACAGCTGAAATGCTCCATCCGAGCAACATATACCATTACGGCCGTCTTGACAACTACGGGGGCTTCTACGAGGGCCAGCGCCTCTACCAACAAGGACGGGCGTCCGTGGTCGCCTTCAGCAACGACGCCGCCGTCTGCGCCGTCGCCGATGGCCGTGTGCAGCACACGGTCACCCTGCGCGTCGAGGCCGACAAACGCCTGGTGCTGAATTGCACCTGCCAACCAGCCGCCGACCGGACGATCTGCAAACACATCGTCGCTGCCTTCGCCGCCACCAGCGACTACATCCTCCATCAGGCAAGCCAGCACTGGGAGTACCGGCTGCTGCGCGCGCTGGAAAAGGCTCCCCGTCCCCCGCAGCGGAAGCCGCGTCTCCGCTACATCGTCTTCTTCACCCTCCTGTACCGAGAACACTGGCGCGAACCCTGGGCGATCGAGCCCCACGTCATCAAAGCGTCGGACTGGCCCAAGCTCCACGATCTGGAGACGGACTTCGATGCCGACCGGCTGCTCCGCTACCTGGACGAGAATCGTTCGTGGCTGCGCGCGATCGGGCCTCTCTCCTCGTCCCTGGTTCCTGAAGGCTGTCTGAACCTGCCGCCGAATATGCTGCCCTTCATCAACACCACGTTCATCTCCTCGGGATACTACCCGTCTCAGAAAAATCTGTCCATTGCCCACCGCATCGCCCTGCTGGCGGAATGGAAAGCGCCCCTGTTCCTGGCCTCGCCCACCGGCAAGGTAGAGCAGCGGCTGGAGATCCTCGACGAACCGGTCACCATCACGGCGATCCTGGTCCGCGACCAGGAGACATTACATCTCCAGGCGGGCATCCGGGTGGGCGAACAGACCTTCTCTTTGCTCAAGGACAGCCTGCGGGTGGTCTGCGATAGCCCGACCTGGGTGTTGGCGGGGCGCTACCTGGCCCGCGTGGAGAACAGCAGCGCGGTGAACCTGATGAGCATTATGCCGCTCACCATCCCGGCCAACAGAGAAGAGGACTTCCGCGCCCAGTACTTCCCGCGCCTGGCCGAACACGCGCCGATCGAAGGGAACGTCGTCGCCTGGGAGGACGTCCACGCCGACCCGCAGCCGCGCCTGTACCTGAGCGAGGAGAACGGCCACCTGCAAGCCACCCTGCGCTTCGGGTACGGCGAACACGAGGTGGACTGCGCCAAGCAGCCGCCGCCGACCACGCTCGAGGACATCGCCGGCTCGTGGAGCATCCTGCGCATCCACCGCCAGCCGGAAAAGGAAGAGCAGTTCTACAACACGCTCGCCACCCCTGCCTACGGCTTGAAGCGCGCCGGCAGTGAGTGGCCTTACGGCACCTTCGAACTGCGGGCGCGCACCCACCCCTTCGATTTCCTGATCCGCTCGATCCCCCTGCTGACCCAGGAGGGCTTCGAGATCTACGGCGAGGAGAAGCTGACCAGCGGGCGCGTTAACCGCAATCGCCCCACCCTCTCGCTGCGCATCAGCTCCGGGCTGGACTGGTTCGACCTGGAAGCCGTCGTCCGGTATGGCGACCAGGAGGTAACCCTGCGCGAGATTCGCCGGGCGCTCCGCCGCGGCGAGCGCTACGTCAAGCTGGCCGACGGCTCCGTCGGCGAGGTGCCCGAGGCATGGCTGGAGCGATACAAGCATCTCTTCAGCATGGCCGAGGAGACCGAGCAGGGCCTGCGCGTGAGCGAGCTCCACGCGCCGCTGCTGGACAACCTGCTGGCCGACGCGGCGCAGGTGCAGACCGACCCACAGTTCGAGCAGCGCCGCCAACGGCTGCGCGACTTCACCCACATCGAGCCGCAGCCAATCCCACACGGTTTCCAGGGCGAGTTGCGCCCGTACCAGAAGGCCGGCCTGGACTGGCTGCACTTCCTGCACGAGTACGGCCTGGGCGGCTGCCTGGCCGACGACATGGGCCTGGGCAAGACAATCCAGGTCCTTGCCCTGCTCCAGTCGCTGCGCGAGCAGGGCAAGGCCCAGGGGGCCAGCCTGCTGGTCGTGCCGAAGTCGCTGCTGGTCAACTGGCAGCGCGAGGCCGCTCGTTTCACGCCCGAACTGCGCTTTCGAGAGCACATCGGCAACGCCCGCTTGAAAGACCCCGCCGTCTTCGATGACTGCGACGTCGTTCTGACCACCTACGGCGTCATGCTGCGCGACGTGGAGGCGCTGCAGCGCTACCGCTTCCACTACATCATCCTCGACGAGTCGCAGGCGATCAAGAACCCGCTGGCGAAGAGCGCCCGGGCGGCGCGCACGCTGAACGCCGAGCACCGCCTGGTGATGACCGGCACGCCGGTGGAGAACAACACCTTCGAGCTGTGGTCGCAGTTCGCCTTCCTTAACCCCGGTCTGCTGGGCAACCTGGAAACCTTCCGCCGCGAGTTCGCCGCGCCGATCGAGCGGGAGCAGAGCGCGGAGACGGCGCAACTCCTACGCCAGCTCGTCTACCCGTTCATCCTGCGCCGGACCAAGGAACAGGTCGCCCCTGAGCTGCCGGAACGCAACGAGCGCACAATCTACGTGGATATGGAACCCGCCCAACGCAAGCTGTACAACCGAACCCGCGACTACTATCGCGGCCTGCTGCTGGGCATGATCGAAGAGCGCGGACTGGACGACGTGCGGATGAAGATCCTCGAAGGCCTGCTGCGCCTGCGCCAGATCAGCATCCACCCCACGCTGGTCGAACCGACCTACCGCGGCGCAGCGCCGAAGTTCGAGCTGCTCCTGGAGACCCTGGAGACCTTGCACGCCGAAGGGCACAAGGTGCTGATCTTCTCCCAGTTCGTGGAGGCGCTCAGACTGCTGCGGGCGGAGTTGGACGGGCGGCAGTTGCGCTATGCCTACCTGGACGGGAAGACCCACAACCGTCAGAGCCAGGTAGATGCCTTCCAGAACGACCCCCACCTGCCGTTCTTCCTGATCAGCCTGCGCGCCGGCGGCCTGGGCCTGAACCTGACCGCCGCCGATTACGTCATCCACCTGGACCCGTGGTGGAACCCGGCCGTCGAGCGGCAGGCCAGCGACCGTACCCACCGCATCGGGCAGGACAAGCCCGTGTTCATTTACAAGCTCATCACCCGCGACTCGGTCGAGGAGAAGATCCTGCAGTTGCAGGAACGCAAGAGGCAATTGGTGGATCAGATCATCAGCACCGAGAGCAGTTTCTTCAAGGCACTGACCGCCGAGGACGTCAGGTCGCTCTTCAGTTGAGCGCGTCCCACCCAGGAGGCCCTATGAGTGACTGCCCCAGTTGCGGACGGTACGTCGGGCCCTACGAGGCCTGCCCCTACTGCGGCGCGCGCATCGGCGGGCGGGTGTCCGTCCGCGCGGTGAAGATCGCCGCCATCGTCCTGGCCACGGTCGGCCTGGCCGCGCTGTGGCTGGCCGCCACGCACAGCGAAGTCCCGCTCGTCCCCATCGGCCAGGCCGGGGCGACCATGAACATGGCCTACGTGCGCGTCCAGGGACGGGTGATCCGCAGCCCCAGCTACTACGCCGACTCCGGCTACCTGGCCTTCACCATCGCCGATGAAAGCGGCCAGATGCGCGTCTCCGCCTACCGCCACGAGGCCGAGGCGCTGCGCAGCGGCGGGCGCGTCCCCGCCCTGGGCGACTGGGTCTCCGTCGAAGGGACGCTGCGCGTCCGCGAGGACGACGTGGCCATGACGATCAACGTCCCCGAACACCTGGAGATCGAGCGCCCGGAGGCCGCGCTGCGCGAGATCGGTTCGCTCAGCGCCGACGACCAGTACGCCCGCGTGCGCGTGCAGGGACAAGTTTGGGCGGTCCGCGAGCCGTACGAGGGACTGACGCTGCTCACCCTGCGCGACGCCAGCGGCACGGTCGAGGTGGCGGTGGACGAGAGCCTGCAGGCGCTGACCGGCGCGCTGATCCCCCCCGCCGTCGGCCAGTCGGTGGAGGTGGCAGGGGCGATTGACCTCTACGGCGACACGCCGCAGATCGTCCCGGCCTCGGTGCTGGACATCGTC
>DAOTYW010000049.1:0-1622 GCA_034434755.1 Anaerolineae bacterium
TCGGCCCGCGCAATCGTCAGCGCCCGCGCCGTCGAGCCGGCCAGCGACCCCCCGCTCTACACCGAGTTCGTCCAGCCGTCGCCGCTGACCGGCCCCCCTTACCGCCTGGTCTACCTGGAAAATGTCAACGGCGCCGACGATCAGGTCCAGTTGACCGACCGGGTAGACGATAGCTTCATCGCCCTGCGCCAGCGGGTGCTGGAGGAGAGCGGATGGGACTACCTGGCGACCCTTGGCGGCGCGACGCGGTCGCTGGACTACGTGCCGCCGTCCGGCCAGCCGCGCATGAGCTGGAACGTCTGCGGACGGGCTGTCGAGCTGGACCAGACCCCCTACACTTCATCAGAGCCGACGATCGTGCTGGTCCGCGAAGACGTGGGCAGCGAGACCTACTGGCGCGTCTTCCTGCGAGCGGCCCGGCAGGACGGGAGCATGGGCGAGCCGCTGCGGGTCGCGCCGTGGGACCTGAACGCCCGTCAGCGGGGCGGCGTGGCCGGCGCGCAGGGCGGCGAGCTCCTGGCGACGATCCCCTCCGGCTACTACGTGGACTTCACCGCCCTGGCCGCCGACTACGGCTGGCAGCGCACCTCCGCGCTCTATCGCTGGCGCTACTACTGGCCGGACATCCGCTGGTGGGTCTTCCAGAAGACGGATGACCTGACCTGGTGGCAGTGCATGCTCGAACTGTACGAGCAGAGCGAGGTCGAGCTGACCTTTGGCCCGCTGCCCAGCGACGCGCTGAGCGGGGCGATGCCGCTGTGGATGGCCCAGCCCCTCTACGGCAGCGGCGATTTCGAGCTCGGCGCGCACGTCCACGATACCGGATTGCCCGACAGCGAGCTGATGCACTACGCCGGCATGACCTGGGTCAAGATCCAGGTTCGCTACGGCGCCAATGAGGACGAGGTGCTGGGCGCTATGCGCATCGCCCACTCGCGCGGCTTCCACGTCCTGCTGGGCTTGCTGGGCAGCCCCGACCTGGTCACCCAACCGAACTTCGAGCGGGACTTCGCCGCCTGGGCGGCGCGGCTGGCTGACCTGGGGGCAGATGGGATCGAGGTGTGGAACGAGCCGAACATTGACCGCGAGTGGCAACGCGGTTCGATCAGCCCGGTCGCCTACACGCGGCTGCTGTGCGCGGTCTACGCGGCGGTGCACGAGGTCAGCCCGGACACGCTAGTCATCAGCGCCGCGCCGGCGCCCACCGGCGCGTTCGGCGGCAACTGCACCCGCAACGGCTGCGACGACGTGCCGTTCCTGCAGCAAATGTACGCCGCCGGCGCAGCGCAGTGTATGGACTACCTGGGCGCGCACTACAACTCCGGCGCTACCGCGCCGACGGCCACCTCCGGCCACCCATGGGACAGCGGCGACCACCATCACTCGTGGTACTTCCTGCCGCAACTGCAGCTCTACTTCGACATCTTCGGCGGCACGCGGCGCATCTTCTTCACCGAGCTGGGCTACGCTTCCCAGGAGGGCGTGCCCACCTTCCCCGGCCAGTTCGCCTGGGCGCGCGGCATAGACAACAGCGAGCAAGCCGCCTGGCTGGCCCAGGCCGCACAGCTCAGCGTCCAGTCGGGGATCGTGCGCGGGATGATCGTCTGGAACTGGGATATGGA
>DAOTYW010000050.1:0-1670 GCA_034434755.1 Anaerolineae bacterium
ACGTACAGGTGATCGAGGTCCACGCCGGCGTTAGCCTCGATGATCATGCCGGGCGGCATGCCGAAGCGGGCGGCGATCCCATTGACCCGGTCGCCCGACTGGACGGCGTAGGTACGCACGGGATGGGTCATGTACAGGTTGACCGTCCCCCCGCCGGCCTCGAAGGCCTCCAACACCTCGCCGGCCGCTTCCTGGCGAAAGCCGCGTCCCTGGCCCATCTCGGCGGCGAGGGCGTCGAGCGTGGCGCGGACGGCGGCCTCGTCGGCGCGGACGGACACGCCGCCGTCCGCCGTCTGCTCCACCCACAGCCAGGTGATCAGCTCGTCCCGCTCTAACGACCAGGAGAAGGTCTCGTCGGTCAGCACGTCATAGGTGGTGACGGTCACCTGTCGGGCGAGCATTTCCTCGGCCTGCGCCTGGGCCTGAGTCGCGTCGGTCACCCGCGGCGGGAGCGCCTGGAAGGACAGGGCGACGGGGTCGTCCAGCCCCAGGTACGTGAGCGTGACGATCAGCCTTTCCAGCGTGGCGTCCACATCCAACCCGCGTCCCGGCTGGCCGGGCACGGCGATGACCTGGTCGCCCTCCAGGCGCAAGGTCGCGTCCACCGGCGGTTGCGAAACCTCCGGCGCCAACGCCTCCAGCACCGCCCGCGCCGTCACCGGGTCCACGACCATGACCGGCGCGACCGGATGGCGACCGAGGAGGATCGCCCACAACGTCGTCAAGCGCTGATCGGTGCGGCCCACGGCGAAAGCCATCTGTACCGTTCCTTCGATGTTCAGGCGCAGCCCCAGTTCGGCAGCGCGTATCGTCCACGTCCGCTGGCCGTCGCGCAGGGTGATCTGGCGATCGGCGAATGGGTTGCCCATCTGCGCCAGCCGCGCCGACGCTTCATCGGGCGTCAGCCCGCCGACGTTGACATCCAGGACATAGACATGGGGATAGATGCGCTCGTCATAGGGGCGCAGGAAGACTTGCGGCACGATCCAGGCGGAGAACAGGCCAATGGCGGCCAGCGCGATCAGCAGAACCACGGCCAGGGAGGCCGGCAGCACACCGCACCCCGCAGGCCGGGGGCGAAGCGGTTGGGTAGGGTCGGTAGCGGATGAACGCATCATCAACCTCTGCTGGACGGCAGGCTATGCCACATTGTATCACAGAATCAGGAGCATGTTACGTTTCACGTTTCACGTTTCACGTTTCACGCTTCACGTTTCACGCTTCACGTTTCACGCCTCACGCTTCACGCTTCACGCTTCACGTTTCACGTTTCACGCTTCACGCTTCACGTGTTGCGTGTTGCGTGCGGCGTGCTACAATATCGCGGTGATGTCTGGATACGAGCTGGCGATCTGGCGACTGATCCTCACCGGCGCGTCCGACGGCGCGAGGCAGATGGCGGTGGACGAGGCGATCTGGCGGGCCGTCGCCGCCGGCCAGTCCCCGCCGACGCTGCGCCTGTATGCCTGGGAGCCGCCGTGCCTGTCGTTGGGCCGCCACCAGGCAGTAGCCGAGGTGGACGGTGAGGCACTGTGGGCCGCCGGTTACGGCCTGGTGCGCCGGCCCAGCGGCGGACGGGCCATCCTGCATACCGATGAACTGACCTACAGCGTGGCCGTGGGGCTGGACGACCCTCGCGTGCGCGGCGGCGTGCTGGAGAGCTGCCGGCG
>DAOTYW010000051.1:0-3347 GCA_034434755.1 Anaerolineae bacterium
CATCCTGACCGCCCTGGTCAAGATGGGCCTGGCCGCCGGCGGGATGGCCGCGCTGATCGCGCCGCTCGACGCGGCGCTCTACGCGCTGGCCGCCGGCACGTTGCTGCGCGTCGGCGTGCTGCTCCTGATGGTCGGGAGCGGCGCGGCCGTCTACCTGGGACTGCTCTACCTGCTGCGTCTGGAGGAACTGCGCCTGGTGTTGAAGATGATGCGCGACCTCCTGCGTCGCAAGGACCGTCGCATTCTGACCGCAACTGATTTCATTCAGGAGGACCCATGATCCATCCAACCGCTGACGTCTCGCCCAAAGCCATCATCGGCGAGGGTAGCCGCATCTGGCATCAGGCTCAGGTGCGCGAGGGTGCGCGCATCGGTCGTCAGTGCATCATCGGCAAATCCGCTTATATTGACGCCGACGTGACCCTCGGCGACCGGGTCAAGGTGCAGAACAACGCCTCGATCTACCACGGCGCGACCATCGAGGACGGCGTGTTCGTCGGGCCGCACGCCATTATCACCAACGACCTCTATCCCCGCGCCATTCGCCCGGACGGTGAACTGAAGGGCGCCGACGACTGGGAGGTAGGGCGCACCCGGGTGCGCTATGGCGCCTCCCTCGGCGCCGGCTCGATCCTGGTCGCCGGGGTGACCGTCGGACGGTTCGCCCTGGTCGGCGCCGGGGCGGTGGTGACCCGCGACGTGCCCGACCATGGCCTGGTCGTCGGCAACCCGGCGCGGCTGATCGGCTACGTCTGCGCCTGCGGACATCGCTTGCAACCCTCTGCCGGCACGACGATGCGCTGTTCGGCCTGCGGCAGCGAGATCGAACTAGCAGAACTGAGAGGAGAACAATGATCCCCATCGCCAAACCGTTCATCGGCGCGGAGGAACGCGCCGCCGTGCTGGAGGTGCTCGACTCCGGCTACCTGGTACAGGGGCCCCGCGTGCAGGCATTCGAGACCGCCTTCGCCGCGTACTGTGGCGTCCGTCACGCCATCGCCGTCTCCTCTGGCACCACCGCCCTGCACGTGGCGCTGCTGGCCGCCGGCGTCGGCCCCGGCGACGAGGTGATCACCACCTCGTTCACCTTCATCGCCTCGGCCAACGCCATCCTGATGACCGGCGCCCGTCCGGTCTTCGCCGACATCGAGCCGGACACGTTCAACCTCGACCCGGACGCCGTCGCGGCGGCGATCACCCCACGGACGAAGGCCATCCTCCCCGTCCATCTCTTCGGCCAGCCGTGCGATATGGAAGCGCTGAACGCGCTGGCCAGGCGACACGGGCTGATTGTCATCGAGGACGCCTGCCAGGCCCACGGCGCGGAGCTGCACGGCCGCCGCGCCGGCAGCCTGGGGCTGGCCGCCTGCTTCTCATTCTACCCGACCAAGAACATGATCGCTGGCGAGGGCGGGATGGTCACCACGAACGACGACGCGCTGGCCGAGCGCGCCCGCCTGATCCGCAGCCACGGTTCGCCGCAGCGCTATCATCACGATATGATGGGCTACAACTACCGCATGATGGACCTGACGGCGGCGATCGCTCTGGTGCAACTGGGCCGGCTGGAGGCCTGGAACGAGCAGCGCATCGCCAACGCCGCCTACCTGAGCGCCCACCTGACCGGCGTGGTCACCCCCGCCGTGCGGCCCGGCGTGCGCCACGTCTTCCACCAATACACCGTCCGCGTGCCCGGCGGCCGCCGCGACGACCTGCGCGCCGCCCTGCGCCAGGCCGAGATCGGCAGCGAGGTCTACTACCCCATCCCGGTCCACCAGCAAGTGTTCTACCGCCAGTTGGGCTACGCCGACCACCTGCCGGTGACCGAGCAGGCCAGCCAGGAAGTACTCTCGCTCCCGGTCCATCCCGCCCTCAGCCAGGCCGACCTGGAGCGGATCGTCCAGGAGGTCAACCGATGGTGATGCGCGCCGCCGTCATCGGCGTGGGCTCGATGGGCCGCAACCACGCCCGCCTCTACAACGAGATGGACGGGGTCGAGCTGGTCGGCGTGGCCGACGCCGATCCGGCGGTCGCCGCCCGCGTCGCCCAGCAGTTCAAGGTGCCGGCCTACACCGACTTCGCCGCCCTGCTGGACGAGACCCGCCCGCAGGCGGTCTCCGTCGCCGTGCCCACCAGCCTGCACCGCCAGATCGCCGGGCTGGCCATCGAACGCGGCGTCCACGTCCTGGTCGAGAAACCGATCGCCTCCACCGTGGCCGAGGGGCGGGAGTTGATCGCCGTGGCACAGCAGCGCGGGGTCGTGCTGGCCGTCGGCCACGTCGAACGGTTCAACCCCGCCGTCATCGAGCTAAAGCGAAGGCTGGACGCCGGTGAGCTGGGGCGGGTCTTCCAGGTCTTCGCCCGACGGGTCGGCCCGTTCCCGCCGCGCATCCGCGACGTCGGCGTGACGATTGACCTGGCGACGCACGACCTGGACGTGATCGGCCATCTGGTGGGCGCCCGCGTGACTCGCCTGTACGCCTCGACCGAGCAGCGCATCCACGCCACGCACGAGGACATGCTCACCGGCCTGCTGCACTTCGCCGACGGCACCGTGGGCGTGCTGGACATCAACTGGCTGGTGCCGACCAAGATTCGCCAGCTCTCCGTGATCGGTGAGCGGGGGATGTTCCAGGTGGATTACCTGACCCAGACATTGCGCTTCTACGAAAACGAGACAGCGCACGAAGGCTGGGAGCCGTTGCAGGTGCTGCGCGGCGTGACGGAGGGGAACATGATCCAGTTGCGCGTGGCCCAACGCGAGCCGCTGCGCGTGGAGCTGGAGACGTTCCTGGCCGCCGTGCGCGGCGAACCGCCGGCCATCGTCACCGGCGCCGAGGGGCTGCGCGCGCTACACCTGGCGGAGAAGCTGCGCGAGTCCGGGCGCAGCGGACAGGCAATTGTGGAGCCCGATCTGCCCTAGATGAAAATCAACTTCTACGACAACCTGCTGAACGCCTCGATCATCTTCGCCGGGTGCCTGCGTCGGCGCGGAGTGGATGCACACGTCATCCTGCCCGCGGAGGGAACCCGAACCGACGACCCACGCGACCGGTCGTTCCTGCCGGAGTGGGAGGACGAGAGCCTGGTCACGCCGCCGGGCTGGATCCACCCGTTGCCGCCGGTACAACTGCGGCAATTCTTCACCCCAGCGTCCTGGCCGTTCCTGCAGCTCCTGGGCGATTGCGACCTGATCCACACTTTTGGCCTGGGGCCGATCTGGGCAGCGCGGACCCGCCGACCGTTCGTCTTCCTGAGCCACGGTGGTGATCTGAATGTGGTGCCGTTCCTCAAGGATGACCTGTATCGGCGCGTGCGCGGCTTTCTGCAGCGACGCGCCCTGCATC
>DAOTYW010000052.1:0-5095 GCA_034434755.1 Anaerolineae bacterium
GGAGATTGCGCCCGAACCTGCGGGAGGGTAGGCAGTTACCAGCACTTGAGTTGATACCCCCGTCCGCGCACAGTGACCAAGATCCGCGGATTGGCCGGGTCGTCCTCGATCTTGGCCCGCACGCGGCTGACCAGTTTCTCGATCCGCGCATCATCCACCTGGTCAATGTACGATTCCCCCCACACCTTCTCCACCAGCAGGTACTTGTCGCACAGCTTGTCGCGGCGCTCGTAGAGGGCGTGGAGCAGGCGGTACTCCAGGTCGGTCAGCGTGGGCGCCTGACGGCCGTCCACATAGACCTCGCCGGCGTCCTCGTCCAACCAGACGCCTGCGGGCAGGTCGCTCCGCCGTTCGCTGCGGCGGCGGACGAAGTCGGCGAAGACCTCGCCGAACACCTTCCCTCCGGCGGTCAGCAGCCCTTTCCCTTGCAGCCGTTCGGTCTCTGCTGGCGTCGTCTGCGCGCCGCTCGCCCGCGTCAGGAGCGCCCGCCGCTCGGCGACAGTCAGCGGCTCCCAGAGCTTCTCGCATTCCCCCCTGACCGCTGCGTCGCCGGCCAGGGCCGCGGCTACCAGCCGGACGCCCATCCGCTGGTAGGTCTGCGGGGCCAGGGCGCGGGCGTGGAGCAGCAGCCAGACGACCGCGCCGAGCAGGCCGGGATGGCCGCCGGCGGCGCGGGCGACGAAAGCGGCCTCTTCGGCGGTCAGGACAGCATCCGCGTCGGCGGCCAGCGCCTGGATCAGCGCACTCGTCGCTTCCGCGCTCAGCATCCCCACCAGGCAGACCCGCCCGACGAACATCTCGCGGAACTCGACTGTCTGCGGGTCGTCGCGGATCTCCTCCAGCGTTCGCGACGTGCCGGTGACATAGACCAGCCCCTTGCGGTAGCGGTCGCGCAGGGCGCGCAGGTTGAGGAACGTCCGTCCCTCCAGTGCCTCAAACGGCTCGTCGAACTCGTCCAGGATCAGCACGACGCGCCGGCGATTCTCGCACAGCCGCTCCAGCGCGTCGCTGAAGCCCATCGGCACCGAGAAAGGGGTGCGCGGCTCGACGACCTGGTGGTAGTCCTCTTCCAGTTGCCCGGCCAGGTCGGGGGGCGCTTCCTGCTCGCGCAGGCCGGAACGGACGGCCCGTAGCACGGCCTCGTAGAAGCCCTGTTCCGATAGTTCCAGCATGCGGTTGCAGTCCACGTAGAACAGCAGTGTCTGCGGGTCGGTTGGCTGGACGGAGCGGAGGAGGGTGGACTTGCCGCTGTTGCTCACGCCGACGACGGCGCAGCATTCGCCGTCGGCCAGGGCGGCGCGGATGCAGCCTTGTTCCAGGGGACGCTCAAGCGGTTTCATGCTCTGCCCAGGGACGCGGAGGGCGCGGGGATTGATCCCGCCTCAAGAACCACCGAGACACGGGGAGCACAGGGTGCTTGCGCCCATCTCTGTGTTCTCTGTGCCTCGGTGGCGGCTCAGGGCCCCTGGGTACGGGAGATGTCATGGACTGGCGGCGGTGCGCAGCCGGCGGGTGAGGAACAGCAAGAACAGCAGACCGGCGGCCAGGATGACCAGCGCGAACCCGCCCAGGCCGGTCGGTGCCGGCGTCGTGACCCCTGGCTGGGTAGCTGTCGGCGGCAGCGGCGTCGGTTGCTGGACCGGTTGGACGGCGCCGGTGGTCGGCGTCGCAGCAGGAGCGCCTGCGGGCGTGCTGGGCGGCCGAACTGCCGTCGCTGGCGGGGCCGTCGTGGGGCGTGCCGTGGGCGCCGTCGTGGGTGGTTCGGTGGGCGGCGGCATGGTCGGTGCGACGGTCGTCGGGACGACGACGGGTGTCTCCATGGCCACGGTGGGCGTATCGGTGGGCGAGGGCAGCGCCTGACCGCCGGCCAGCATGTTCCGCCCCACGACCAATACCCAGACGCAGAAGGCGACGATCCCGATCAGGAGCAAGCCGCCCATGATCGCCACGAGGATGATGAAGGTGCGGTTCTGTCGTTCGTCACCCGTCTCCTCTTCCGCCACATCTTCCATTTCCAGATCTATATCGTCCATGCCGCCTCCTCAACTTAGCTATTCCCACGATGTCAATCCATCCGCACTTGCCGCACGCCGGGAATGTAAGCTAACGCAAGACTTCCAGGTTCATGATCGGGATCAGCAACGGGGCGCCTCCGCCCTCCGGCTGTACCTTGGCTGCCGGCAGGCGGGCGTCGGTTTCCAGGTGGGCGGGCATCGCCGGCAGCTCCATGACCGTACCGGTGACTCCCGTGTGGGGTGCGCGCACCGCCCGCACGCGGTCGCCGGGCCGTAGTGGACGATCCTGGTACTGCGCCATGTCCGCCTTGCCCTCTGTCGGCAGGGGGACGACGATCTCCGGGCGCAGGGCATCCCATCCGGTCTGACAGCGTCCGTCCAGGATCGCCTCCCGTCCGTCGTGGGTCGAAAGCATCTGGAAGATGTGGGTAGACATCGGGATGACGCCGACGCCCTCGGTGGCGATGACCGGGAACGGCAGCTTCTGCACTTCTTCCAGCAGATCGGGTTGGATACCGCCGACGATGATGCCCCGTACCTGCAGTTCCACTGCCCGTTCCAGGGCGGCCCGGTCGAGGCTGGAGCCGCCGACCATCACGACGCCACGGCTGGAGGGGTCAATGCTGCGTTCTTTGAGCGTACCTTCGCGGCTGCGTACCATCACCCGCAGGACGCCGAAGCCTTCCTGGCCATTGCCCCACACGCCCTGGATCAGCGAACCGGTGGTCTCGATGACCACGCCGCGGTTGGGATAGACCTGGGCGATGACGCCGTAGGAATGGGCACGCACCTCGATATCCTGCGGCGCGGCTTCGATGAGCAGCCGTCCGCCGCCGCTGCCGGTGACCCTGCCATCCACGGGCGACTTGCAGGCCTGTCCGCCCCATCCGCGGCGCCCGGCCAGCAGTTGTCCGCGCTTGACGTCCTGTCCGGCCTGCACTTTCAATAGCCGGCGGGCGGCGCGGTTGGACACGCCCAATATCTGGGCCACGTTGAGGATGTGGAACCCGCCGGGGACGTGGGCCACGCCGATGACCCGCACGGGGTCAACCCGCTCGCCTTCCTCGACCAGGATCTCCCCCGGCGCGGGGAGAAGCCGTTCCCGGCGGATCAACTTCAGTGGCGAGACGATCGTTTCTGGCGGATAGAAGCGCATCGGTCTATCCCCCTATATCCCACAGCCACTGCTGTACCTGGGCCTGGCGCTCCACCGGCGTGTGGGGGAGCTGCAGAGGGCGGCCGCGGGCGTCCACGATCAGGCCGACCAGGCCGCCGTGGACGCGCCGTTTGCCGCCCTTGCCCGGCCCGCCCAGGCCCACGTCGAAATGGCGCAGCGGCTGTAACTCCAGCACCGCTTCCTGGCCCGCCGGCAACGGCAGCACTTCCAGCGAGCCGTAAGGCACCTCGACCTCCAGCGTGCCGCCGCCTTCCTGGTAATGAACGCGGACGCGCAGGACCAGGTCGCCCTTGCGCGCGACGCCGACCGGGCAGATGGCGGTAGCCAGGTTGATGATCGCCCCGTTGTCGAGCGCCTCGACGGTTGCCGCCGGTTTCACCATGGCGACGGCGCCCAGGACGGGGGCCAGGCCGTTCGCGTCCACCAACAGCGTGCTGACGCCGATCGGTTCGACGGCGTCGAGGATCATCAGCGCCACCTGTCCGGGCCGTGGCGCGCCGGCCAGCACGCCGCCGCTGACGACAATCGGGTCGAACAGGGGCATCATCTGGCGATAGAGTTGGGCGCTGTCGGGCTGCCAGCCAGGCCGCGCTGTCTGCAGCGCGTCGCGGATCGTCTCCCGTGCTACGGCCTGCTCCAGCCACAGCTCCTCCGGCTTCTGGGGCACCGTGCTGGGGCGCACTTCGCGGTTCAGCAGGTTGCCCAATAACTGTTCTGGCGTGATCGGGAGCGGCATCCAGCGGGCGATGGATTCGTGGCCGCGGCGGGCCAGGATGCGCCGCCCGCCCTGCACCGCGCCCAGGTCGCCGCGGATGGTCACGTAGAGCCGCCCGCCGAAGACGGCGGCGATGGTTGTGTTGACCGCGCCCAGATCAATGCCCAGCGTCCCCTTCGGCGACTCGTCCAGGTACCACAGGTACTGCACCAGCCGCGAGAAAGCCTCGGCCGAGGGGATCAGCGGCATGTGGCTCCAGTCGGTGAGCATCTCCACGCCCGGCAGCCGGCCCAGGTGCTGGGTGCGGTAGAGCGAGTCCAGCTCGACGCGCACCCCGTTGAGGTTCTCTAGGTCCAGCGCCGGACGGACGTTTTCCACCGCGTGGATCTCGGCGATGCCGCTGGCGATCTCGACCACCCGCTCGCGCAGCGCCGCGTTGCCGGCGAACACCAGGCGGGGGCGACGCTCTTCCTCCATCATTGAGTAGGCCAGGGCAGCCATCTCGACCAGTTCCAGCACCGGCAGCGCAGCGCCCCCGTCCGTGCCGCCGGTGATGCAGACCACGTCCGGCTGGCTGTGGAGGATCAGGTGCACCTGTTCCTCGGAGGACATACGCCGGCGCGGTTCCTGGATGATCACCCCTTCGACAGCGCTGTAGGTGCCGGCCACGGCGCGCGCCGCACTGGAGAGGCTCATCTCCGGCACCAGGCCGGCCAGGATCACGCGCACCGGACGCGCCGCGCTGCCGACGGCGACGAACACGTCCACCCCGATGCCGCCGTCCCGCTGCGGGGTGATGATGTGATGGCCGGCATCCAGCAACGTCCGCCCGGTGATGTCTTCGATCTGCTCGATGGCGTGCTGGACGCCCACGGCGATGTCGAGCCAGGGGGCTTTGACGGTCGTCAGCGCCTCGCCGCGGGCGATGAAGCGGTAGCTGCCGCTGACGCGGTCCAGCAACACCGCCTTAGTCAGGACGGCCCCGCAATCAACGGCCAGGATGGAGCCGATGGTCTGCTCTGTCGCCATCTGCCTGCTCTACCCTCCCGGCAACAGTTCCAGGATCAACTTGACGACGGTGTAGACGCGACCGATCAGGACGGACAGGCTGGCCGTCAGCGCCGTGGCAAAGGCGACGCCGAACGCGGCCAGCACGAAGAAGCGCCCCAGGTCGCGGACTGCGTTCGA
>DAOTYW010000053.1:0-4697 GCA_034434755.1 Anaerolineae bacterium
AGGCGGTGCGCCTGGCCGACGCGCTGCGGCGGGCCGGCCTGGCCGTCTGGCTGGCCTTCGGCGAGCGCGGGCTGAAGAGCCAGCTCCGCGAGGCCGACCGGCGCGGCGCCCGCTTCGCCGTCATCCTCGGCGAGGACGAGCTGGCCCGCGGCGTGGCCGCCGTGCGCGATATGCAGGACGGCGCGCAGGTCGAGGTCGTGCTGGAGACGCTGGCCGCGTGGCTGCAGGAGCGCGTCGGTTGATCCGCACCGTCGGCATCATTCGCCACCCGACTATCCCGGCGGCGGCACCGCTGTCCCGCGCCATCATCCCTATGCTGCGCGAGCACGGAGCCGAGGTGTGGGAGGATGGCGGGCTGGCAGCGGCGGAGGTGGCCCGCCGCGTGGCGCAGACCGACCTGCTGGTGGCCCTGGGCGGCGACGGGTCGCTCCTGCGGGCGGCGCGCATCGCCGCCGGCCACGGGACGCTCGTCCTGGGGATCAACCTGGGACGGATGGGCTTCCTCACCGAGGCCGAGCCGGACGGTTGGCCGGCGGTGCTGCGGCGCGTGCTGGCAGGCGACTACTGGGTCGAGGAGCGCATGATGCTGCGCGCCGAGGCCCGTCGCGGGGAGACGGTGTTGGCCGGCGGGGATGCGCTCAACGACGTGGTTGTCGGCCAGGGGGCGCTGGGCCGCGTGGTGCGCCTGGAGGCGCGCGTGGACGGCGACCTGCTGACCGGCTACGTGGCCGATGCGCTGATCGTCGCCACGCCCACCGGCAGCACCGCCTACGCCCTCGCCGCCGGCGGGCCGATCATGCCTCCCCAGCAGCGCAACATCCTCCTGGTGCCGGTTGCTCCCCACCTGAGCCTCGACCGGGCGGTGGTGCTGGCCGAGGGGGTGTGTGTCGAGGTGATCGTCCGCGGCCACTCCCCCGCCGCCCTCACGCTGGATGGAGAGGTGGCTGTCGAGCTGCGCCCCGGCGACGTCGTCCGCGCAGCAGCCAGCCCCTGCCTCGCCCGCTTCGCCCGCGTCCGCGAGCGGGACTACTTCTACCGCACGCTGATGGCGCGGCTGGTGCCAAGGGAGGCGGAGGGGAAGTAAGCAAGTGTGCAAGTGGGGTGGTGCATGGCGCGTGTTGCGTGGTGCGTGTTCCGTGTTTCGTGGTACGTGTTCCGTGATCCGTCAGGGGCGGTACGCAACACGCAACAACGCGATCCGCGATAAGCGATAGCCGATGAGCGAGCCACTACACTGTGTCAATCACCCGAACGTGGAAACGTACCTGCGCTGTAACCGCTGCGGCCAGCCGATCTGCGTCAAGTGCGCGGTGCGCACGGAGGTGGGCTATCGCTGCCGCAACTGCATCAGCCGGCAGCAGAAGGTCTTCTACACCGACTTCCGTCCCGTCCATTACCTGGTCGCGGCCGTGGTGGCCTTCCCGCTGGGCCTGATCGGTGGGCTGATCGTCCCTACCCTGGGCTGGTTCGCCATCTTCCTGGGCCCGCTGGCCGGCCTGGGCATCGCCGAGGCGGTGCGCTGGGCGCTCCGCCGCCGGCGCGGCCCGTATACCTGGCTGGTCGTCGCCGGCTGCATCGGGCTGGGCGACCTGCCCTGGTTGCTGATGGCGTTCGTGCCGATGGTCACCGGCGATCCCACCGTCCTCCTGGCCTTCGCCTGGCCGCTGCTGTGGCACGCAGTGTACCTGGTCACCGCCGTCGGCGCCGTAGTCGCTGCCCTGCGCACTGGCCGCCGCTGACCCGATTTCGGACATTCGAGGCAACGCGATGCTTACCGAACTGCATATCCACGACTTCGCCATCATTGATGAACTACACCTCACCTTCCCGCCCGGCTTCATCGTCCTGACCGGCGAGACCGGCGCGGGCAAGTCCATCATCATTGACGCCGTGGACCTGGTGCTGGGCGGGCGCGGCGACGCGACGGTCGTCCGCGCCGGGGCCGAGCGGGCGCTGGTCGAGGCGACCTTCCGCCTGGGGGCGGCGCGGGGCGCTGCGGTGCGAGCGCTGCTGGAGCGGGAAGGGCTGGAGGGGGACGATCCCGACCTGCTCTTGTTGTCGCGGGAGGTGCGCGCCGGCGGACGGAGTGTCTGCCGCGTCAACGGGCGGGCGGTGACGCTGGCCCTGCTGCGCGAGGCGGCCGAGGGACTGGTGGACATCCACGGGCAGAGCGAACACCTCTCGCTGCTGCGCGTACCGGAGCACGTCAACCTGCTCGACCGCTACGCCGACCTGGGGGCGCTGCGGGCGCAGGTGGCCGAACGGGTCGCCCAGGTGCGGGCGCTGCGCCGCGAGCGGGCCGCGCTGGAGCAGAGCGAGCAGGAGCTGGCGCGGCGGATGGACCTGCTGCAGTACCAGTGCGAGGAGATCCGCGCCGCCGCGTTGCAGCCGGACGAGGAGCAGGAGCTGGCCGCCGAGCGGGTGCGGCTGGTCAACGCCGCGCAGCTCGCCAGCCTGCTGGACGAGGCGCTGCGCGCGCTCGACGAGGGCGGCGAGGAGGGCGCCGCCGCGCTCGACCTGCTCTGGAAGGCAGTGCGGGCGCTGGAAGGGCTGCATCGTATTGACATAACATTAGAGCCGCGCCTGCGCGAGGCGGAGGAGCTGGCCTACCAGGTGCAGGACCTGGCCGAGGCGCTGCGCGACTACCGCGAGCGGGTCGAGGTCAACCCGCGCCGGCTCGAGGAAGTGGAAGAGCGGCTGGAGCTGATCCGCCGCCTGGAGCGCAAGTACGGCCCGACCATCGCCGAGGTGCTGGCCTACGCCCAGCGGGCGGCCCAGGAGTTGGAAACGCTCACCCACAGCGAGGAGCGCATCGCCGGGCTGCGCGCCGAGGAAGAGCGGCTGCTGAGCGAACTGGGCGCCGTCGCGTTCGAGCTCTCCCGCCGCCGCCGCCAGGCCGCCGAGCGCCTCTCCCGCGCCATCGAGCAGGAGCTGGAGGACCTGCGCATGCAAGGCTCGCGCTTCGGGGTGGATTTCCAGTGGCGGGAGGACGAAGAGGGGGTACCGGTTGGAGAGGTTTCAGGTTTCAGGTTGCAGGTTTCGGGTTCAAGCACCTCGCAAGTGGAGAACCTGGAACCTGAAACTCTGCCACCTGAAACCATGTCGCGTCTCGCCTTCGATTCCACCGGCATTGACCGCGTCGAGTTCCTCGTCTCCCCCAACCCCGGCGAGCCGCTCAAGCCGCTGGCGAAGATCGCCTCCGGCGGCGAGACGTCGCGGCTGATGCTGGCGCTCAAGGCGGTGCTCTCCCGCGCCGACGAGACGCCGACGCTGATCTTCGACGAGATTGACCAGGGTATCGGTGGGCGGGTGGGGGCCACGGTGGGCCAGAAGCTGTGGGCGCTGACCGTCTCTGACCAGAACGGCGGCATCGCCCACCAGGTGCTCTGCGTCACCCACCTGCCGCAACTGGCCGGCTTCGGCGACCTGCACCTGAAGGTGGAGAAGGAAGTCGTGGACGGGCGCACGGTGACCCGCATCGTTCCGCTGGAGGGGCCGGCGCGGGTGGCCGAGCTGGCGCAGATGCTCGGCGGGAGCGGCGAGTCGGCTTACCGCAGCGCGGAGGAGATCCTGGAGCAGGCAGCAAGTCTGCAAGTGAGCAAGTCTGCAAGTGAGCAAGTCTGCAAGTGAGCAAGTTTGCAAGTGGGGGTGAAGGGGTTGCGGTCGTTGCGCGATGGAGGGGAGCGGGTTGAGGCGGAGGAGACTCGTCTGCTGCGCCAGATGACGGTCGCGGAGAGCCTGCGGCCATTCCTGCTTCTCCAGCGGGCCTTCGAGCCGCAACTGCAGCAGACGGAGGCATTGTTCCGCGCCGAGCGTCTGGCCCATCTGGAGGAGTTGCAGCGCCGCCTGGCCGCGCTGAACCGGCACGAGGAGAGAGAATAATTGACCACTGAACCCGATTCCGCTTCGCGTACCCTCAAGGCGCTCGGGCGCGCTATTGGTGGCCACCGTCCTCCGCGAGCCGCGCTCTGCGATCCGCGATAAGCGATCCGCGATCCGCGATAAGCGAATGATCCCTCAATCTCTTTCCCTGACCAACTTCATGTGCTACCGCCAGGTGACGCTGGACTTCGCCGGCGTTCACGTGGCCTGTCTGAGCGGCGAGAACGGGGCGGGCAAGTCGGCCCTGCTGGACGCACTGACCTGGGCGGTGTGGGGGCGGGCGCGCGCCCGCCGCGACGACGAGCTGATCCGCCTCGGCCAGGACGAGATGGCGGTGGATTTCACTTTTCAGCTCGGCGAAGACACCTACCGCGTGCTGCGCAAGCGGCGCGGCGGCAGGCGCGGCGCCTCCCTGCTCGACCTCCAGGTGCAGGACGAGGGCCGCTGGCGCTCGCTGGCCGAGAGCACCCTCCGCGCCACCCAGGAGAAAATCGAGCACCTGCTGCGGCTGGACTACGATACCTTCGTCAACTCCGCCTTCCTGCGCCAGGGCCGCGCCGACGAGTTCACCGTCAAGACCCCCGCCGAGCGCAAGCGCGTGCTAGGCGAGATCCTCGGCCTGAACCTGTGGCAGGGCTACGAGGAACGGGTCAAGGAGCGGCTGCGCGCTCTGTACGAGGAGTCGCGCTCGCTCGACATGCGGCTGGCGGAGATCGGTCAGGAGCTGGCCCGCCGCCCCGAATACGAAGCGCAATTTCAGGCCGCCCAGGCCGAGGTGGTCGAGTGGAGCGCTACCCTGCAGAAGGCGCAGGAGG
>DAOTYW010000054.1:0-3759 GCA_034434755.1 Anaerolineae bacterium
GAGTAGACGCGGCTGGTGGTGATGATCAGCGTCAGCGTCTGCGTCACCGGCGACGGACCATCCAGCAGGGTCAGCGTGCAGGTAAACCGCCCCTGGGCCAGGTCGCCGGCGCAGCCGTCCGGCAACGTCCAGCCCGCACAGGCGTGGGCAGGCACGGCGGTGTCCGTCAGCGTCACCGGCAGGGCAGCAGTCAGCGAGCCGGCGCGGGTCACCACGAGCGTGTAGCGCAGCGGTTCGCCCGGCCGCACCTGTTCCGCATCGGCGCGCTTGTCTATCGCCAGGTCAGCCTGTGGCACTGCACCGATCACCGTGGTCAGGTCGAGCGCGTAGGCACGGACGTTCGAGTCGGCCCGCGAGAGGGCCGTCAGCGTCGTCGTGTCGGTCATCCCGGCGTTCGCCTCCGGCGGCACGCTCACCCGCACCTGCACTGTCGCGCTGGTCTGGGCGCTGAGGGTGATGGGCGTCGCCGTCAGCAACGCTGCCCACCCCTGGCTGCTGGCCCATTCCAGATCATAGGTATCCGTCTCCACGCCGACGTTCATCAGCCGGTGCGTATAGGTGACCGTCTCGCCCGGCCCGACCGTCCCCAGCGCCACGGGTGGGGCCAGCCAGACACCATAGCTGCCAACCATCGCCTCGTCAGCGCCGATGTCGTAGCCATGGCCCGACGGGCGCAGTTGTCCGTCAATGTCCACGAACAGATCGCCCTCCGGCAGCGGCAACGTCACCGTGATGCCCGTGTCCACTGCCGGCGACTCGGTCAGGATGTGGTAGGGATCGAGGCAATCCGGCAGTTCGCCGGTGCAGGTGAAACGCGGGTCGCCGCTGACATCGGTGCTGTGGACGACCTGACCAGGGCCGGTGTGATCCTGGCCATTGCCCCACCAGAGCGTCCCTTCCAGCGTGGCCCGGTTCTCGAAGGGGTACGGCAGATGGGTCGTTTCCACATAGATGCCGACGGTGTGGCTGACGACGATGGTGTTGGCGAAGAAGGGCAGGCTGGGCAGCGGCAGGAGCGGCGGCCAGACCTGAGCGGGCCGGTGGGTCAGGTGGATGCTGCTGCCGCCGGGGTTCTGGGCGACGGTGTTGTAGGCCAGCAGCGGCGACGAACCCCACAGGTACAGGCCTGCGCCGTTGGACGCCTCGTTATCGGCAATGATGTTGTTAACCAGCCCGGTGACGGATTCCCGCAGGTACACTGCCCCGCCGAGGCCGGCGTGGTTGTGACAGAGATAGCTGTTGGCGACGATCGGCATCTCATCCGGGTTGACGGTGAGCGGACCGTCCACGTAGAGGCCGCCGCCCTGAGCGGCAGTGTTGGAGTAGATGCCGGCAGTGGCGATGCGGGCGGCGCTGTCGGACAGGAAGAGGCCACCACCCAGGCCATCGGCGTGGTTCTCCAGCACTACTACGCCGGCGATGACCGGCTGTCCGCCCTGCAGGTAGAGCCCGCCGCCGTCCGCTGTGGCGGTGTTCGAGTAGATCGCCAGGCCGGCCAGGAGCGGCGCGCCACCCTCCACGTACACCCCGCCGCCATCGGCGGCGCGGTTGCTCTGCACCAGCAACAGGCCGTCGAGACCGGGGATCCCGCCCGACCAACCGCCGGGGTCGAACGACGAGCGGCAGTTGCGCAGGTAGAGGCCGCCGCCGGCGGTGGCGCTGCCGTTCAGGATCGGCGTGGCGATGAAGCTGACCGTCGCGTCCTCCGCGTAGACATTCCCGCCCTGCGCGGCATAGCCGTTGACAAAGGAGAGCAGTTGCAGCGTGACAGTCACCTCTCCGCTGACCGTGAGTGGACGACGGGCCCGTTCGCCGTCCACGGTGGCCGGGACGACGCCGGGGAGCCACATCGTCGGGATCGGGTGGACGTAGACGTAGCCACCGCGCAGGGTCAGGCTCTTGCTCACGGCCACGACGGTGTCGGACGAGCCGGTGTAGCGCGCAGCGGTGAGGTTGTCGAGAGTGGCGATGCGGACCTCGTCGCCGGCGCTGGCCTGGTCCACCGCGCGCTGGAGCGTGGCACAGGGAGTGGAAGGGGAAGCGCAGTCGTTGCCGGCGTCGCTGCCGGTAACCGAGGAGACGTAGCGAACTGTGGCCTGGACGTGGGACGGGACAGTCGCGCACACCGGCGGGGCCAACAGCAACAGCGTCCCAACCAGGGCGGTCAGACCCAGCGCCAGGGCCACAGCGCAGCGCAGCGCAATTCTCGTGATCATGTTCATCCTGACCTCCATGGCCATTATACCACTGTGGTGACCTGACCACAGGCTGCCCAGATTTGCAGCAACCGCGAAACTATGCTATAGTATATCCGGTATGAGCAGCCCAACCCTATCCTCGCAGACCGAGATCAAGGAGTTCCTCCGTCCCCTGCTGATGGGCGTGGAGGAGGAAGAGCTGGACGTGCTGGCCGAGAAGGCGATCGTCCGCACGCTGCCGGCCCAGGCGATCATCTGCCAAGAGGGGGAGATCGGGGACGCCGTCTACGTCGTCGTCGAGGGCGAGGTGGAGGTCTTCAAGCGCATGGACGACGAGACAGAGCACCACCTCCACTACACAGGAGCGGGCGAGTTCTTCGGTGAGATGGCCGTCCTCCAGGAGAGCGCCCGCACCGCTACCGTCCGCACCACCCGCCCGACCACCATCCTGGAGATCGGGCGCGATCCGTTCCTGGAGGCGTTGGGCCGTAGCCCGTCCCTGGGCATCCGCATCATGGTGCGCCTGACGAACCGCCTGCGCGATTCGGACCAGCAGGCCATCGCCAAGCTGAGCCAGGCGAACGCCGAACTAACCCGCATGCTGCATCGGCTGGAGCGGCTCGACCGCACCAAATCGGACTTCATCCAGGTGGCGGCGCACGAGCTGCGCACGCCCGTCGCCGCGCTGACGGGGTACGCGCAGATCCTGCGGGGCGACCCGGCCGTCCAGGGCACCTCCAATCTGCGCGCGCTGGTCGAAGGGATTACCTCCAGCGCCGAACGGTTGCACCGCATCTTCAACAGCATCCTGGACGTGTCGAAGGTCATGTCCGGCGAGCTGCAGGTACGGCGCAGCCCGGTCAGCCTGTCGCTGGTGCTGCGGGGCATCGCTTCCGACTTCATGGCTGCGCTGCAAGAACGGCACCTGACCCTGACGGTCGAAGGTTTCGATGAACTGCCCTATTGTCCAGGCGATCCCGACCTGCTCTACAAGGCCTTCCACCATTTGATCAACAACGCGATCAAGTACACTCCAAACGGTGGACAGATCACCGTGAGCGGACGGGTGACAAAGGCGGCGGAACTGGGACGCTGCATCGAAGTCGCCGTGCAGGACACGGGCATCGGCATCGCTCCGGAGGATCTCGAGCTGATCTTCGAGAAGTTCTACCGTCAGGGGGAGGTAGCGTTCCACTCCTCAGGGACGACCCAGTTCAAGGGCGGTGGGCCGGGGTTGGGGCTGACCATCGCCCAGGGCATTATCGTCGCCCACGGTGGGCGCATCTGGGCCGAGAGTCCCGGCTACGACGAGACTACCTGCCCAGGCAGCCGGTTCGTGGTGCAGTTGCCGGTGGGGAGTGAAACGTGAAGCGTGAAGCGTGAAGCGTGAAACGTGAAGCGTGAAGCGTGAAGCGTGAAACGTGAAACGTGAAACGTGAAACGTGAAACGTGAAACGTGAAGCGTGAAACGTGAAGCGTGAAACGTGAAGCGTGAAACGTGAAGCGTGAAACGTGAAGCGTGAAACGTGAAGTAAGGAGAGCATAAGCAACCATGGTCGAG
>DAOTYW010000055.1:0-9905 GCA_034434755.1 Anaerolineae bacterium
GCCCAATTATACCATGACCGCTGTGTCCTCTCTGCCCTTTTTAAGCACCCTCCGCCGGGCGGGAGAGGGGCGGGGGTCAGGGGGTGGGGTGAGGGGCCGGCACACCGGCCCTGCCAGCACCAGGCCTGGTAAAGGGTAGGCAGTTACCGGATTACACGGAAAGCTCCCCCGTCATCCGTGTCCAGGTTCCAAACCTGCGGGAGGGTAAGCAGTTAATCGGCCTTCGATTTGCCCGTCTGGATATTCTGTGCTAGAATCTCCGTCGCCGTATCTACCTACCTCCTACCCTCCCGCAGGTTAGAAAGTGGCTGGCGAGAGGGCAAGTAGCTCATTGCGGCGCACTCCAGTGCGGAGATTGCGCCCGAACCTGCGGGAGGGTAGGCAGTTACCCGTCGCCAATGAAAATGGGAGAGGCAACGGCCATGACCTACCATCGCCGCACCTGAGCGGCGGCCGGGGGCGCCGGTTGGCGCCCGCGGGCCCGCCTGTACACACCCAGGGGCGGCAAGGTAGCCGCGCCCTGAACCTGGACATCGTCTCCCTCCGTGGGACGACGCGCCGCCGCTGGGTTGTGCAGCGGCGGTTTTTTATCGTCCCATCCGTGTCCGCCGGGCACGCGTGGAGATCATCATCTTCAGGAGGTTGACCTATGTCCGAGAAACTGACCCGCTTCTTTGCCTCGCGCTGGGGCATCATCGTGGCCGGGGCCGTCATCGGCATCCTGGCCCCGCTGCTCCAGAAGCTGGGCAACCCGCCCAACATGGGCATCTGCGTCGCCTGCTTCGAGCGGGACATCGCCGGCGCGCTGGGACTGCACCGCGCGGCCGTCGTCCAGTACGTCCGGCCGGAGATCATCGGCTTCGTGCTGGGGGCGACGATCGCCGCGCTGCTGTTCCGCGAGTTCAAGGCCCGCGCCGGCTCCGCCCCTATCGTCCGCTTCGTGCTCGGCATGTTCGCTATGATCGGCGCCCTGGCCTTCCTGGGCTGCCCCTGGCGGGCGCTGCTGCGCTTCTCGGCGGGCGACCTGAACGCCGTCGTCGGCCTGCTCGGCCTGGCCGCCGGTATCTTCGTCGGCGTGCTCTTCCTCAAGGCCGGCTACAACCTGGGCCGCTCGACCAGGACCTACACGGCCGTCGGTTGGGTCATGCCGGCGCTCATGGTCGGGCTGCTCCTATTGCTCGTCTTCCAAGTGCGGGTGAGCGACACCGGCGCGCTCTTCTTCAGCACCGAAGGTCCCGGTTCGCAGCACGCGCCGCTGCTCATCTCCCTGGGCGTGGGACTGCTCATCGGTTTCCTGGCCCAGCGGACGCGCTTCTGCACGATGGGCTCGATCCGCGACGTGCTCCTGATGGGCGACACGCACCTGATCAGCGGCGTGGGTGCGCTGGTGGTGGCGGCGGTGATCACCAACCTGATCCTGGGCCAGTTCCGCACCCCGGCCTTCTTCGGCCAGCCGATCGCCCACAGCCAGCACCTGTGGAACTTCCTGGGGATGACCCTGGCCGGGCTGGCCTTCGCCCTGGCCGGCGGCTGCCCGGGGCGGCAGCTCTTCCTGGCCGGCGAGGGCGATGGCGATGCAGCGGTGTTCGTGCTGGGCATGATCACCGGCGCGGGGCTGTCCCATAACTTCGCCCTGGCCGGACGGGCCGACAGCGTGGTGGAAGGCGTGCAGACCGTCGGCGGCATTGGCCCGTACGGGATGGGCGCGGTCATCCTGGGGTTGTTGGTCTGCATCGTCATCGGCCTGACGATGCGCCAGAAGGTGGAGGGATAGCATGGCTCAGACAGTGGACGCTCGCGGGCTTTCCTGCCCCCAGCCGGTCATCCTGGCGCGCAGCGCCATCCAGGCGGGGAAGTTCCCCATCGAGGTGCTGGTGGACACCGTGACCTCGCGGGAGAACGTCCGCCGGGCGGCGGAGAAGGCCGGTTGTGTGGTCAAGGTCGAGGAACTGGGCGGGGAGTTCAAACTGACGCTGACCAGGAAATGACCAACGGGTCACCCACCCTCCCGCAGGTTCCAAACCTACGGGAGGGTGCAGGGGTGAGGAGGAAGAATGAAAGCTGGCGCGCGCAATCAATTGACGGCCAGGGTCACGGAGATCAAGAAGGGTGCCGTGATGGCCCAGATCAAGTTCGTGATCCCGGCCGAATCGCCCATGAGTTCGGTGATCACCACCGAGTCACTGGAGGAGATGGGCCTCCAGATCGGCGACGAGGTGCTGCTCTTGGTCAAGGCCATCCACGTCCTGCCGATCAAAATCGAATAGGGCATGCAACCGGGGTGGCGCCGGGCGATCGGGGCCGCGGCGCCATCCCACTACAGAGTCGTCTCGAAAGGGGGCGTATGTCGAAAACGGTGGATGCTCGCGGGCTGCCCTGCCCGCAACCGGTCATTCTGACCCGCCAGGCGATGCAGGAGAGCGACACGGTCACGACGATCGTGGATAACGAAACGGCCCGCCAGAACGTGGCGCGCATGGCGGAGAAGGCCGGGGCGACGGTGCGGGTCGAGCCGCGCGACGATGGGATTTACCTGTTCATCCGCGGCGGCCAGGCCGCGCCAGAGGAGGCGGTCTCCTGTGAGACGCCCCCCGCCGGCGGGCCGCTGGTGCTGCTCATTCCCAGCGACGGGATGGGCCGCGGCGACGACGAGCTGGGTCACATCCTGATCCGAGGGTTCTGCCACGCCCTGGGCGAGGTGCAACCGCTGCCCGCAACGATCATCTTCTTCAACAGCGGCGTCCGACTGGTGGTGCACGGTTCGCCCGTGCTGGAGGACCTGCAGGGATTGCGCGAGCGCGGGGTGACCATCCTGGCCTGCGGCACCTGTCTGGGACACTACGGGCTGAAGGAGCAGGTCGCCATCGGCGAGGTCTCCAACATGTACACCATCGCCGAGACGATGTTGAACGCCGGCAAGGTCGTCAGCTTATGATGATCTACTTCGACAATGCAGCGACCTCCTGGCCCAAGCCGCCGGGGGTGACGGAGGCGATGGTGCACTTCATGGAGGCGGTGGGGGCCAACCCCGGCCGCGCCGCTCACCGTTTGGCCGTCGAATCCGGGCGCATCCTCTACGACGCCCGCGAGGCGGTGGCGGAACTGTTCCACGCCGCTGACCCACTGCGGGTGGTCTTCACCAAGAATGTCACCGAGGCGCTCAACCTGGCGCTGCGCGGCCTGCTGCGCCCCGGCGACCACGTCGTCACCAGCTCGATGGAGCACAATTCGCTGATGCGCCCGCTGCGGGCGCTGGAGCGCAGCGGCGTCCAGGTGACAGTGGTGGGCTGCTCGCCGCAGGGGACGCTCGATCCCGCCGACGTGGAAATGGCGATCCGGCCCACGACGAAACTGGTCGCCCTCAATCACGCCTCCAACGTCGTCGGCACGCTGCTGCCGGTGGCCGAGGTAGGGGCGATCTGTCGGGAGCGCGGCCCGCTCCTGCTGGTGGACGCCGCCCAGACTGGCGGGGCCTATCCACTCGATGTGCAGGCGGCGCGCGTTGACCTGCTGGGCTTCACCGGTCACAAGTCGCTGGGTGGGCCGATGGGCACTGGCGGCCTGGTCATCGGCGAGCGGGTGGACGAGAAACAGCTCGACCCGCTGGTGCGCGGCGGGACGGGCAGCCGCTCGGAGCAGGAGGTTCAACCGGATTTCCTGCCCGACATGTGCGAAAGCGGCACGCCCAACGTCGTTGGACTGGCCGGGCTGGCGGCGGGGGTGCGCTGGGTGCTGGCGCGCGGTGTGGAAGCGATCCGCGCCCACGAGGTGGCGCTGACGCGGGCGCTGATCGAGGGCCTGCGCGCCATCCCCGGCGTGACCGTCTACGGCACGCTGGATGCCGAGTCTCAGACGGCGACGGTCGCCTTCAACATCGCCGGGCTGCCGTGTTCGGAGGTCGGCTTGCGCCTGGACGACGATTATGGCATCATGTGCCGCGTCGGCCTGCACTGCGCGCCGGCGGCCCACCGCACCATCGGCACGTTCCCCGACGGCACGGTGCGCTTCGGCCTGGGCGCGTTCAACGCGATGGACGAGGTCGAGGCGGCGCTGGCGGCGGTGCGGGAACTGGCCGGGGAGGGACAATGAGCGACGGGGCGTATGCGGTCATCCTGCTCTACGCCACCAGCCACGCCATCCGCGCCGAGAAGGTGCTCAAGCAGACGGGTATCCCATCGAAGATGATCCCCGTCCCGCGCCACATCAGTTCGAGCTGCGGCGTCTGTGTGCGCGTCGCGCGGGCCGACCAGGAGGTTGCTCGACAGGCGCTGGAGCAAGCCGGCGTCGAGATCGAGGGCATCCACGGCATCTAGACCAGAGACTGCCGGGGGTGCGAGGAGAATCGAACCGATGACCAGCAAGGAGATCCGTCTGACCGCCATGGCCAGCGCGGCGGGCTGAGCGGCCAAGAAGGGCCCCGAGGCCCTGGCGCAGGTGCTGCGCCCGCTGGCCGGGATGTTCCGCGCCGAACAGTACCCCAACCTGCTCGTCGGCCTGGAAGTGAGCGACGACGCCGCCGTCTACCGGATCAACGACCAGGTCGCCGTCATCCAGACGGTGGATTTCTTCACCCCGGTGGTGGATGACCCCTATGACTACGGAGCGATCGCTGCCGCCAACGCCATGAGCGACGTCTATGCGATGGGCGGGGAGGTGGCGCTGGCGCTCAACATCTGCGGCTTCCCGCCCGAACTGCCCACCGAGGTGGTAGCCGAGATCCTGCGCGGCGGCGCGGAGAAGGTCGCCGAGGCCGGCGGGGCGCTGGCCGGCGGCCATACCATTGACGCCAAGGAGCCGACCTACGGCCTGGCCGTGATGGGGCTGGTGCATCCCGACCGCGTCTGGACCAAGGGCGGGGCGCGGCCCGGCGACGCGCTCGTCCTGACCAAGCCGCTGGGCGTCGGCATGGTCACCACGGCGCTCAAGGGCGGGGTGGCCGATCCGGCCCACGTGGCCGAGGCGGTGGCCAGCATGCAGCGGCTCAACCGGGACGCCGCGCGGCTGATCGGCCAGATCGGCGCGAACGCCTGCACCGACATCACCGGTTTCGCCCTGCTGGGCCACGGCTACGAGATGGCTCAGAAGGGCGGGGTGCGGCTGCGCTTCTTCTTCGACCGGATCCCCTTCGTCGCCGGGGCGGTGGGGTACGCCGAGGACAACCTCTTCCCCGGCGGTTCCTGCAACAACCAGCGCGCTTACCAACAGCACGTCACCTTCGCTCCCCACCTCGCCGAGGAGCTGCGGTTGCTGCTCTTCACTCCCGAGACGTCCGGCGGGTTGCTGGCCGCCGTCTCGCCCGACCGGGTTGACCGGCTGCTCACCCTGTTCGCGGAAGCCCACCACCCCTGCCAGGTCGTCGGTCAGGTGCTGGCGGGAGAGGGCATCGAGGTCGTGTAGACCTTGCCTTCGGACAGCGAGGTGGTATAATCGCGACAACTGACAGGCGAGGTGAACGATGGGAATTGGAAGTTTCCGTGTCGGGCTGCCGGAACTGCTGATCGTCCTGGCGATCGTCGTCCTCCTGTTCGGCGTCGGTCGTCTGAGCAAGGTTGGGGCCGAACTGGGGAAGGGTATCCGCAACTTCCGCCAGGCCATCTCCGGCGAGGAAAAAGAGGAACCCAAGGAGCCCCCGGCGTCTGACGAGCAGGCGTAGGGATGGACTTCTTGCGCAACATCGGCACGGGCGAGCTGCTGTTCCTCGTCCTGCTCGCCATCCTGGTGGTCGGCCCCAAGCGGGCGGTGGAGCTGGTCCAGCAGGTAGGCCGTTTCATGGGCCGCGTGCAGCGGGAGTGGCTGGCGGTCCAGCGGGACGTGATGGCCGAGGTGCGCACGATTCAGGAACAGGCGCTCGACGGCATCCAGCCGGGCCTGCGCGATGGCCTGCAGGAGCTGAACGACGGGATGCGCGACCTGCAGCGGGGGCTGTCGAGCGTGACCCGCCCGCCCGGCCAGCCGCCGGCGGCGGAGAGCGCGCCTCCCCCCTCGCCGGCTGACGACGGGGCGGCATGAGCAAGACCTCCACCCCGACGTCCATCCTGGAGCATATCGAAGAGCTGCGCAAGCGGCTGCTGCGGGCGCTCATCGCCCTGGCCGCCGGTACGGTGATCAGCGCGATCTTCACCCCCCGCTTCCTGGAATGGCTGGCCCGCCCGGTCGGTGGGTTGGAGAACCTGGAGGCGATCGAGGTCACCGAGAACGTCGGCGTCTTCATGCAGGTCGCTCTCCTGGGCGGCGTGACACTGGCCATGCCGGCCATCGTCTACCAGATGTGGCGCTTCGTCGAGCCAGGGTTGCTCCAGCGAGAGAAGCGATACATCTACCTCCTGGCCCCCTTCGCCACCCTCCTCTTCATTAGCGGGGCCGCCTTCGCCTACTTCGTCATGCTCCCCTCCGCGATCCCCTTCCTGGTAGGCTTCATGTCCATCCCTACCCGCCCGCGCCCGGCCAACTACATTTCCTTCATCACCAACCTACTGTTCTGGATCGGCATCAGCTTCGAGACGCCGCTGGTGGTCTTCTTCCTGGCCAAGGTGCGCCTGGTCAGCCCGCGTACGCTCGTCCACGGCTGGCGGGTAGCGATCATCCTGATCGCCGTCCTGGCCGCGGCGGTCACCCCCACTCCGGACCCGGTCAACATGGGGCTGGTGATGCTGCCGTTGATGGTGCTCTACGGCCTGAGCATCGTCCTGGCCTGGATCGCCTATCGCCCGCCGAAACCTGAGCCTGAACCCGAAACGTGAAACCTGAAACAGTGGTATCGGTCGTTGCCTGCTCCTCGTACGACCTCGGCGGCGTGCGGCGGGCGGTGACGGAGGCGTTGGCCCCGTTGGGCGGCATGGAACGCTTCGTCCGCCCGGGGATGCGCGTGCTGCTCAAACCGAACCTGCTGAGCGCCATCCAGCCGGAGCGGGCGGTGACGACCCATCCGACGGTAGTGCGGGCGGTGGCCGAGCAGGTGCGCCAGGCCGGCGGTATGGTGTGGATCGGCGACTCGCCCTCCGGCCACTTCGACTACGCACACGTCTGGCGGCGCAGCGGCATGGCCGAGGCGGCGGAACGGGCCGGCGGCGAACTGCTCCCCTTCGACGTGGCTGCCTGGAAGCGGCTCGACGACCGCGATTACTTCATCGCCCGTCCGGTGCTGGAAGCTGACCTGATCATCAACCTGCCCAAGCTGAAGACGCACATCCTGACCCTCTACACCGGCGCGGTGAAGAACCTCTTCGGCACGATCCCCGGCACGCGCAAGCGCGAGGCGCACGTCCGCGCCCCCGGCATGCCGGATTTCAGCCGCGTGCTGGTGGATGTGTTGGCCCTGGTGCGCCCCGCGCTGACGATTATGGACGGCGTGGTGGGGCTGGAAGGGAACGGCCCCGGCGCCGGCGGGACGATCCACCGCTATGGCTGCCTGGCCACCTCGACCGACGCGGTGGCGCTGGACGCCGTGCTGTCCCAGGCGATGGGCTTCCGGCCGGGCGAGGTGCTGCACCTGGCCCAGGCGGGCGAACGCGACCTGGGGCTGGCCGACCCGACGGCGGTGCGGGTGGTGGGTGAGCCACGGGCACTGGATTTCGGGCCGCTCGACCTGCCCCGCCCGCACTGGTACTTCCATGTGCCCGGCTGGGTCAGCGCGCCGCTGCAGCCGCTGGTGCGGTTGCGTCCCCGCCTGAATGAGCAGGCCTGCATCGGCTGCGGGCGCTGCGTCGAGGCCTGCCCGCGCCAGACCATCACTGCCGGCCACCCGCCCGTCTTCGACCTCGACCGCTGCATCGGCTGCATGTGCTGCGCCGAGGTCTGTCCGCAGGGAGCCATCGCCCCCAGGCGAAACCTGCTCGCCCGGCTGATCGGGCTGGGCTGATCGCTCCGCTCGACACCGGTAACCGCCCGCCCTCCAGGCCTGATGCTGGCATGGACGGTGTGCTGGGACCTCACCCCTCCCCCTGCCCCCTCCCCTCTCTGGAGGGTGCGAAAAATATCTCTCACCGCAGAGCACGCAGAGGACGCGGAGGAATCATCACAAAACTCGGCGACCTCGGCGGTCTCTGCGGTGAGCGGGGAGGGGGTAAGGGCAGGGTTGGCCCCCCTGCAGCAGCAATCTGTGGTATAATCCCTATGGAGGGGAAAGATGAGCGAGCGAGTGGCCGTGGCAACGGATTCGGGGGCGAACCTGCCCTCATCTTTAATCGAGCAGTACGATATCGAGGTCATCCCGCTGTGGATCCAGATCGAGGACCAGTCATACCGCGACGGGATTGACATCAAGCCGCTGGAGTTCTTTCGCCGCCTGCGCGAGAAAGTACGCCGGGTGAGCACGTCCCAGCCCTCGCTGGGGGAGTTCCTGGCCCTCTACCGACGCCTGCAGCAGAAGGCCGACGCGATCGTGTCCATCCACGTCACCAGCCGCTACAGCGGCGTGATGGCCGCCGCGCAGGCGGCAGCGGCCGAGCTGGCTCCGTACCCGATCGAGGTGGTGGACACGGGGACGATCTCGATGGCCCAGGGATTCGCCGTCCTGGCGGCGGCCCGCGCCGCCGCCGCCGGCGAGTCGCTGCGCGGGGTGGTCGAACGGGTCAAAACGGTCGTGCCCAAGGTGGACCTGGTGGCGACCCTGGAGTCGCTGGAGTTCGCCGTGCGCGGCGGGCGACTGGCCTGGGCCGGTCGGCTGCTGGACAACCTACTCCACGTCAAGCCGCTGGTCCGCGTCCGCAACAACGATGTCGGCATCTTCGGCCAGGCCCGCACGCGGGCCAAGGCAGTCCGTCAGATGGTGGATGAGATCGCCAGGCGGGTGGGCGACGCCCCCTTGCACGTCGCCGTCCTCTACAGCGACGCCATCGAGGAAGCACAGCAGGTCAAGGAGAACATCCTGGCCCGCTTCCGCTGCGTCGAGGTCTATATGGAGCCGATCGTGCCGGTGCTGGGGGCGCACGCCGGCCCCGGTTCTCTGGGGCTGGCCTTCTACGCCGACGAGTGACGCCCGGCCAGGCAGCCCGCAGGCGACGCTCATCAGCTCCCCCGCCACGCCGCTGATCTCGAAGCCCACCGTCTGCCGCTCCGGCTGGAGGATGAAAGCCCGTGCGACCAGGATGTCCTGATCTGCGACCAGGATGTCCTGATCAGGGAACGCCATGACCGTCTCAGATCGGGAGAAACACCTGCGGATCGTCTCCGAAATCCTGCTCGTCCACCTGCCGGCCGCGCTGCGGGATCAGGAATTGGCCCGCGACCTGCTCTCGGTGGTGGGGGTGACGTTGCGCGCCGCTTACGAGGACGCCGTGCGCTCGGCGGAGGTGTGGGATCGCAAGCACTATCACGTGCGCGCCGACCAGTTGCGGGACGAATGGACCTGGGCGCTGGCGGCGGCGAACATGGCCGACGGCCTGGCCTACCGGGATGGTCCGCTGACGGTGGAGAGCGTGGGCCGGCTGCGCCAGCTCATCCGCGCGCCGCTGGAAGCGCCCGCCCGGCGCGTCATCCACGACCCGACCGCTTTCCGCGGCGCGGCACAGGCCAACCGGCAACGCCAGCTCCGGCAACATCACCGCACCCCCCGTCGCCCGCTGGTTTGACGCATTCTCACCACTCGACGCCGGAGCGTGATATAGAGACCCAGAGGCACGGAGAACCCTGTGCCCTTCGTGTCTCCGTGGTCACCGATAAGGCCAGTATGCGGAAGGAGGAGAGAATGACTCGACACAGACAACAGTTCGCGCTGGTAGGGGCCGCCCTCGTCCTGGTGGCGGCGATCCTGGCCTGTGGGCCCGGCGGCGGGGAGACAGAGACCGGCGCGCCCTCGGTCACCATCACCAGCCCGGCCAGCGGGACAACCGTGCAGGTGGGCCAGAACGTGCAGGTCTCCTCGATGGCCGCTGCCGACGCCGGCATCGCCCGCGTCGAACTGCTGG
>DAOTYW010000056.1:0-4476 GCA_034434755.1 Anaerolineae bacterium
GCCGACGGCGATGGGCTGGTCGGCATGAACCGCCTCTACAACTACGAGGCCGCCATCCTGGTGCTGGAGGGCATCCAGACCTGGATCCTTCACTACGCGCAAGAGGCCCGCCGATTGGAAGCGCGCGAGGAGGAGCCACTCCAGCGACAGGAGTACAGCGACATCGCTACCTGTCTGGAATGGATCGCCCACCACCCGCCGCGCACGTTCCGCGAGGCGATGCAGCTCTGCTGGACGATCCACGTGGCCGTGCTGAACGAGGATGCCATCTCCGGCCTGTCGCCGGGCCGCCTGGGACAGGTGCTCTGGCCGTGGTTCGAGCAGGACATCGCCGCCGGGCGGCTCACCGAGGAAGCGGCGCTGGAGCTGCTGGAGTGCCTGCGGGTCAAGTTCACCTGCCTGGACTGCTTCGCCTCGATGGGCGTGGTCGGTGGGGTGCTCTCCGGCAACACCTTCAACAACCTCAGCCTGGGTGGGCTGACCGCCGACGGCGCCCCCGCCTGCAACCGCCTGGAGGAGCTGATCCTCGAAGCGGCGACGACCTGCGTCACCACCCAGCCCACCCTCTCGGTACTCTACGACGACCGGCTGCCGGAGCCGTTCCTGCTCAAGGCCGTCGAGTGCGTCAAGACCGGCACCGGCTACCCGGCCTTCATGAACAACCGCGTCGCCATCGAGTTCCTGCTCGGCCAGTACGGGCCGGAGGGGATGACCCTGCCGGAAGCCCGTGCCGTCGCCATCGGCGGCTGCCTGGAGACTTCGCCCTGCTCGTGGCTGGAGCTGACGCTCAACGGCAAGCGCTACGCCATCCCCGGCGGCTCCGGCCAGCCGACCAGCGTCGGCGTCCATTTCATCTCCATGCCCAAGATCCTCGAGCTGGTGCTGTTCGACGGAGTGGATCAGCGCACCGGCCAGCGCGTCTTCCCCGCCCACGGGCGGGCCTTGGCGACCTACGAGGAGCTGTTCGACCAGGTCAAGGCCTATTTCGCCCAGGCGGTCGAGGTGCTTGCGCTGGCCAACAACATCCAGCACGACATCTGGCGCAAGAACAACATGGCCGTCTTCAACTCACTGCTCAAGCCGGACTGCCTGGAGAGCGGTCACCTGATCAACGAGCTGGGTTATCGCTACAACGCCACCCACAACGTCGAGACCTGCGGGACGATCAACCTGGTCAACAGCCTGGCCGCGCTGCGGCGGATCGTCTACCAGGAGCGGGCGGCGACGTTGGATGAGATGCGCCAGGCGCTGCGCGAGAACTTCGGCTTCAAGACCGCCGCTGAGGTCGGCTCCTACTCGCTGGCCGACCAGGAGAAACGGGAGGGCGTGGAGCAGTACGACCGCCTGCACTACCTCTGCCTGACCGCGCCCAAGTACGGCAACGACGACCCCGCCGCCGATGCGATCCTGCGCGACTGGGAAGAGTGGTTCTGCCGCATGTGCCGCGACTACGAGTCGCTCAACGCCCACCCCTACTACCCCTGCCAGATCTCCGTCAGCACGCACGCGCCGATGGGCGCGGCGACCATCGCCACGCCCGACGGCCGGTTGGCCGGCACCACCTTCGCCGACGCCTCCATGTCCGCCTACCCCGGCACCGACCGCAACGGCCCCTATGCCCTCTTCGCCTCGGCTACCTGCTGGGACCATTCCCAATCGCAGAACTCGCAGCTCAACCTGAAGATCCACCCCAGCGCCATCCGCGGCCTGGCGGGGTCGAGAAAGCTGTTGGAGCTGACCCGCGCCTACATGCGCCGGGGCGGCTTCCATATCCAGTACAACATCGTGGACTCGCGCGTGCTGCGCGACGCCCAGCATCGCCCGGAGGCGCACCGCGACCTGGTGGTGCGCGTGGCCGGCTTCACCCAGTACTGGGTCGAGATCGGCAAGCCGATCCAGGACGAGGTCATCGCCCGCACCGAGTACGAGGGCGTGTAAACCGGGCTTCAGGTTTCGACTATGGACAAAAACCTCGACTGCCGCAACTACGCGCCGGTGGATGTCGTCAAGGGCATCTGTCACCTGCGCAAGCAACTGGTGCTGGCCGATGGGGAGGCCTGCGAGCGCTTCGAGCGGCTGCCCAGGTGCAGACACTGCGCCCACTACACACCCGGCGACGAACCATACCTGGGCACCTGCGGGGCGGTGGAGAGCCGACCGATGACCTATCCCGACCTGGCCGGCGTCACCTGCGAGTGGTTTGCCTGGAGGGAAGGGTGACACGGAGACACGGAGACACGGTGACGCGGAGACACGGTGACACGGTGACACGGTGACGCGGAGACACGGTGACACGGAGACACGGTGACACGGTGACACGGAGACACGGGGACACGGGGACGCGGTGATGTGGTGATTCACCGTTTCACCGCGTCACCGCATCACCGCATCACCGCATCACCGTGTCACCGCGTCACCGCGTCACCGCATCCCCGCATCACCGCGTCACCGCATCACCGCGTCTCCGCGTCACCGCATCACCGCATCACCGCGTCACCGCATCACCGCGTCACCGCATCACCGCGTCACCGCGTCATACACCATGACAAATGGCATGATCTTCGACATCCAGGGCTACTCGGTCCACGACGGGCCGGGCTGCCGGACGCTGGTCTTCCTCAGCGGCTGTCCCCTGCGTTGCGCCTGGTGCGCCAACCCGGAAGGGCAACTGCTGCGCCCGCGGGTGATGTTTCGCGCCACAAAGTGCGTCCCCACCTGCCGGCGCTGCCTCGACGCCTGCCCGCACGGCGCGATCCAGAGGCCGGAAGCGGGCGGCCTGCACTTCGACCGCGACCGCTGCGGCCGCTGCGACGGCCTGGAATGCACCCGCACCTGCCTGAACGAGGCGCTCCGCGTCGCCGGCCGCTCGATCACTGTGGACGAACTGATGCGGGTGCTCCAGCGTGACCAGGGATTCTGGGGCAGCGAGGGCGGAGTGACCTTCAGCGGCGGCGAGCCGCTGATGCAGCCCGATTTTCTCCTCGCCGCGCTGCGGCGCTGCCGCGACAGTTACATGCACACCGCCGTGGAGACCTGCGCCCACGTCCCCACCGACTTGTTGTTCGAGATGCTGCGCTGGACCGACTGGCTATTCGTGGACATCAAGCACATGGACGCGGCGGCGCACCGGGCGGGGACCGGCGTGGACAACGCGCTCATCCTGCGCAACATCGAGGCGCTGGCCGCGGCCCGTTGGGAGGGGCGGTTGATCGTCCGCGTGCCCATTGTGCCGGGGTTCAATGACTCGCCGCAGAACCTGGCCGCCACCGCCGCCTTCGTCGCCCGCCTGGGCCTGGAGGAAGTCAACCTGCTGCCCTTCCACCGGATGGGCAGCTCCAAGTACGAGCAGCTCGGGCTGGAATACCGCTACGCGCAGGCCGCCCCACCCTCCCCAGCAGCCATGCAAGCAGCCCGGCGACCTTTCGAGGATGCCGGGCTGCGCGGCTACGTCGGCTACGAGACGCCTTTCTGACCCCCCTACATCCCTCCCTCATGCGCGTCGGTGGCGTGAGTGACCGGGGCCGCTTCGGTCGGCCGCTCCCCGCTGACCACCCCGGCGAACGCCCCCAGCGGCACTTCGATGAACAGCGGCCGCGGCACGTTCTCGGTGAACTCTGCCGCCGGCACGCCCTCCTCGCGGAAGAGCCGCTTGATCAGATTGGCGCAGGTCTTGCTGCCGCAGGCGCCCATCCCGGCGCGCGTGATCGCCTTGAGGTGATTCATATCGCGCACGCCGGCGCGGATCAGGGCACGGATCTCCCCCGCCGTCACCCGCTCGCAGCGGCAGACGACCTCGTCGTCGGCGACGCGCTGGATCGCCTCTTCCAGCGGTTCGCCGACCCACGGCTGCTGGCGACGGATGCCGGCGATGCGGCGGGCGATCGCCCGCGGCGCGCACACGCGCACCAGCAGCGCGCGGTCGGCGAACTTCGGCGTGCGCACCCGCACGACCTCGACGTTGCCCAGCACGTTGCCCTCCGTGTCCAGCACCGTCACCACATCCCCCTCGTGGATCGTCTCCGCCGGGAACTCGTAGGACACCGTCACGGTGGGGAACTCGCGGTCCTTGCGGTAATCCACCAGCGTCACCGCCAATCCCGGGCAGATGGCCACGCACTGCTCGCAGCCCACGCACTCCGTCCCGATGTACTCCGGCAGGCCGCGGATGTCGCCTTCTTCGATGACGATGCACTTCTGCGGGCAGACGGAGGTGCAGGGGTTGCAGGGAATCTCCTGCGAGCAGTGGAAGACCGGGAAGACGCCCTCCTCCACTTCCGGAATGTCCTCGGTGATCACCGCGCCGGGGCGGGACTTGAGGATCTCGGCGGTGCGGTGCCACTCCGGCGGCACCTCGCCCACGTCGCGGCCGAGCGCCCTGGCGATCTCCAACCCACGGATGCGCCCGGTGAACATCGCCGCCGACGCCTCGGCGATCTCCTCCGCGTCGCCCGCCGCGTAGACCGGCAGGCTGAACTC
>DAOTYW010000057.1:0-5275 GCA_034434755.1 Anaerolineae bacterium
GGCTTCAGCTATGAGCCCGCCGGTTTAGCGGCGGGCGGAAGCCGCAAAGCGGCGATTTCCGGGGCAAGCCGGGCCTTAAGTTGTGAACGATGATCGAGGAGGTAACTGATGCACGTCCGTATCCTGGCCCTGTTGCCCGCGCTGGCGCTGATGCTGGCGGCCTGTGGAAGCGCCGGCCCGACCGCGACCGGCGGAAGCCCGCAGGCGGCGCCGACTTCCCCGCCGGAGGCCGTCAGCGCCGCCGTGCGCTACCTGGCCGCCCACCTGAACATCGCGCCGGAACGGGTGACCGTCGTCTCCGTGCTGGAAACGCGCTGGTCCGACTCCAGCCTGGGCTGCCCGCAGCCGGGGATGTCCTACCTGCAGGTCATCACCCCCGGTTATCAGATCTGGCTGGAGGCCGATGGTCACCGCTACGGCATTCACACGAACCAGAGCGGCAGCAGCCTCGTCCTCTGCGAACGGTGAGCGCTCAACGCCGCTCGACGGCGATCACCGCCGGCACGGCGACCAGCGAGTCTACCTGCACCGGCGCCGGCCTCGCTGCCAGGACCAACCCGCTGGATACTCCCCCGTCCAGGTTGAGGGCTATGTCCACCTCCAGATCGGACTCCAGCAGCCAACGGGCCAGCTCGTGTAGGGAGAAGAAGCCCTGGTCGGTGACGATGAACAGGATGCGCCCCTGACGATCCTGGGCCACGACGGTGCGACGGGCCGGGGTGGCGTCGTCGCCGCCCGCCGGAAAGCCCAACTCCCCGCCTGGCCGGACCAGCATCGGGAAGCACTGCACGGCCTCGACCAGCGCCTCGTCGGGGTCGTAGGGCTGCGCGCCCAGCCAGCGCACCTCGGCCCGTCCGTCGGGCAGCACGGCGAACATGCCGGCGAAGTCGCCGTAGGAGACCCCGGTCGCCTGACCGTCGCTGACCAGCAGGCCGGTGGCGCGGTATTCGGGGGTGAAGTAGCCGCCGTTGACCACCAACACGGCTGTCGGCTGCCCCGCTGCCCACTGAGCGATCCGCTGCCCCGCGCCGGGGGTGTAGAGGACGCGGAAGCGGAAGCGCGCCGGGTCGAGGCGCACCAGCACGACCCGCTCCTCCACGCTGCCGACGGACACGCGCATCTGGCGTAGCTCGAGGCCCGGCTCGACGGCCTGCCAGCCGCTGTCCGGCGGCGGGGACGTGGGGGATGGGCTGGGGGTGGCAGTGGGGGTGGCCGTGGGCGGCAGAGCCGGCGTGCGGCAGGCCAGCAGCGCCAGCGTCAGAGCCAGCGCGGCCAGGCGGGCAAGGCGAGATGAGCAGGTAGTTTCCGACGACAGCATGGCGGGCAATGATATACCGAGCGGCGGGTCGGCGGCCCGCCCTACACGGCCAGGACGGCGCCGGAGAGGGGCGGCAGTGAGAGGCGCGCCGCGCCGTCCACGACCGGCCACTCGCGCCCGGAGAGCAGGTCGCGCAGCGCCGCCCCGCTCGCCGGCAGCGTCACCTGCGCGTCCGCTTCCCCGGCGTTGAGGGCGACCCGCAGCGTCTCCCCGTCCAGGCGGCGGGCGAAGGCGTAGACCGACCCGTGGGCGGCGAGCCGCTCGACCGTCCCCCGCCGCAGCACCGGGTGCTCGCGGCGCAGGCGGATGCAGCGACGGAAGTGGTCGCGCAGGCCCTCGTCCCAGCGGTTGCGCTCCCAGGGGAACGCGCGCCGGCAGTCGGGGTCGGCACCGCCCTCCAGGCCGATCTCGTCGCCGTAGTACACGCAGGGCGCGCCGGGGAAGGTCATCTGGAAAAGCACCGCCAGCCGCAGGCGACGCTTGTCCCCACCGACCAGGGTCAGGAAGCGCGGCATGTCGTGGCTGCTCAGCGGGTTGAGCTGAGCCAGGGTGGCTTCCCACGGGTAGATCGTCAGCAGGTGTTCGAGCTGCCGGGCAAAGGTCGGACCGTCGAGGGCGCGCAGGGGGAAACCGCCGGGGCGCGGCTGGGTGACCAGCTTCCGGCCGCCGAAGAAGCCCAGGCAGGCGCGGGTGAGGACGTAGTTGGTCAGCCCATCGAAGTGCTCCCCCTGCAGCCACCCGGCAGCTTCGTCCCATACCTCGGCAACGATGTAGGCCTCGGGGTTGACCGCCTTGACCCGACGGCGGAACTCCTCCCAGAAGCCGGGCGTGCGGATCTCCAGCGGCACGTCCAGCCGCCAGCCGTCAATACCCTCGCCCAGCCAGCGTTCGGCCACGCCCATCAGGAACTCGCGCACCTGCGGGTTGTCCGTGTTCAGCTTGGGCAGCGCCCGCAGCCCCCACCAGGCCTCGTAGTTGGGCTTCCCCGCCGACTCGTAGGCGCGCAGCGGGAAGCCCTTGATGTGGAACCAGTCCAGGTAGGGTGACTGAGGGCCGTTCTCCAGGATGTGGCTGAAGGCGAAGAAGCTGCGCCCGGTGTGGTTGAAGACCCCATCGAGGATGACGCGCATCCCGCGCCTGTGCGCCGCGTCCAGCAGGCTGCGCAGCGCCGCGTTGCCGCCCAGCAGCGGGTCCACCTGCCCGTAGTCGTGGGTGTGGTAGCGGTGATTGGCGGTGGACTGGAAGATCGGGTTGAGGTAGATCGCGTCCACCCCCAGGTCCGCCAGGTAGTCCAGGTGCTCGACCACGCCCAGCAGGTCGCCGCCCTTGAAGCCGTGGCGGGTGGGGAGGCTGTCCCACGGCTCCAGGTTGGCCGGCTGGCTCACCCGCTCGCTGCGGGCGAAGCGGTCGGGAAAGATGTGGTAGAAGACGGCGTCTTTGACCCAATCCGGGGTGTGGAACAGTTCGCTCATAACTCCTCTGGCAGGGCCTGTCCGTGGGTCAGCAGGCGGAGGGCGCGGGCAGTGAGGACGGGACGGAGGACACAGCCGGCGGGCAGTTCCCCGGCCAGGTCGAAGGTGAGTGCCGGGTGGGCCAGCGCCTCGGCCAGCGGCCACTCGTCGCGGGCCAGGAAATCGGCCAGCGCCGGGCGGGCGACCGTCAGCAGGCCGAAGAGGTCCTGGCGACGGGGACGTCCCTGGGGCCGGCCCAGGAAGGTGACGAGGGCGAGCGCGTCGGGCGTGCCCGGCCCGCCCAGGCGCGGCGGCAGCAGGGTGACGATGTAGGGCAGCGGGTGCCTGGCGTCGGGCAGCAGTTCCAGCCATCCCGCGACCTCCCAATCGGCGACGAGGGCGGTGCGGGCGGGCAGCTCCAGGCGGAAGCGCGCCCCCAGCTCCTCCTGCACCTCGCGGCGCAGGCAGGCCAGCAGGCTCTCGCCGGCCTCGATGCCCCCGCCGATACCACCGACGCCGATGGAGACGGTCCCGTCGGCGCGCTGCGCCCAGTGGCGGGGGCGGTTGACCTCGAAGTAGAAGCGCTCCTCGTCACGTAGCACGGCGGAGACGCCGATTACGGTGATCGTGCGCCCGCTCAACAGCGGATGGTCTACCCGTCGCAACGGGGGCAGCAGGGCGAAGAGGTCAGGCATCAGGCAGCGGGGAGATGGGCCTGGATGAAGCCGAGGGTCTTCTCGGCAACGAACTCCCACTCGCTGTCCACTGTCAGGCCGTGGCCGGAGTGATGCAGGGTGACCAGCTCTTTGTCCGTCGAGCCGACCCGCTCATAGGTGATGCGCGCGCTGTCGGGGTGGATCTCCCGATCGCGCACGCTGTAGACGATAAGAACGGGACAGGTCACGTGGGGCAGCAGGCGACGGACGCGGCGGCTCAGCGTGAGCAGCTCGGCGGCGGCGGCAAGCGGCTGCTCGTCGTAGCACCACAGCCGTTGTTGCGCCTGGGGATCGCTCAGGTCGCTCTGGCCAGACTTGTCCTGCGTGCGGATGATGTGCCGGACCAGCGGGGTCAGGTGAATGCGCCAGTCGGCGACCTTGACGGCGGGGGAGTAAAGGATCGCGCCCGCCAGGTCGGGATGATAGGCGGCCAGGTAGAGGGCGAGCAGGGAGCCCATCGAGAGCCCGCCGACGAAGACCGTCGGGCAGCGTGCCCGCAGGTCGGCCAGCGCCGCTTCCACCGCGCCCGTCCAGTCCGTCCACCGGCAGCGGTTCATATCGTCCACGGTCGTGCCGTGGCCGGGCAGCAGCGGCGCGGCGACGGTCAGCCCGCGCCGGTGGACGTAGTCGCCCAGCAGGCGCATCTCCGGCGGAGAACCGGTGAAGCCGTGGATCAGCAACACTCCCACCGGTCCGGCGGGCAGGAAGAAGGGCGATGGGTCCAGGTGAGGCGGTTGAGTCATCGGTTATCCTCCCGAGGCCGATTCTACCCCGCATCGCCCGTCGGCGCAAGCGGGAGGCCACGTCGGCGGGGGCGTGTTGCGTGGCCCGTGGTCTGGCGTCGGGCATCCGGCCATTGCGGTTTTGGCGAACTGGGTTATACTTCCGTCCGTGGACTTGCAGACGATCATCAACAGTCGTTTCGGGGTGGGGTGCACCCTCTGGCTGGGGCGCACGGTAGGGCCAGGGCCCGGCTATTGGCTGGCCGACCGGCTGGCCCGTGCCCTGGCCTCCCTGCGCCGGACGGCGATCGTGCGGGCGGTGCGGGCGAACCAGTGGGTGATTGGAGAGGGTCGGCTCTCCGCGGACGAGCTCGATGCGGCGGTGCGGGAGACGTTCCGTCACACGGGGCACTGTCTGTACGACCTGTACCACAACCTGGGCAACCTGGAGGCGATGCGGCGGCTGCTCGAGTTCGGCCCGCGGGTCGAGGGACTGCTAGAGCGCTGCCGCGAGGGAAAGGAAGGCCTGGTCATCGGCGGCCCGCACCTGAGCAACTTCGACTTCGTCGGCCAGGCGGCGGCGATGTGGGGGCTGCGCTTTCAGGCGCTCTCCTACCCCCAGCCCGGCAGCGGCTACCGTTGGCAGAACGAGATGCGCCGCAAGGCCGGCATCGAGATCACGCCGGCGTGCATGGCCAGCGTGCGCCAGGCGGCCCGGCGGCTCCAGGAGGGCGGCATGGTGCTCACCGGACTGGACCGCCCCGACCCCACTTCCAAGTACCGCCCGCACTTCTTCGGACGCCCGGCCGCGTTGCCCATCCTGCACGTCTACCTGGCCCTCAAGGCCCGCGTGCCTGTCGTCGTCGCCGCCGCCGTCATGCGGCCGGACGGCGTCTACCGCATGCTCGTCTCCGATCCCATTCCCATGCGCTCGTATGCCGACCGGCAGGCAGAGGTCGTCAACAACGCCGAACGGGTCCTGGAGGTCACCGCCGACTTCATCCGCCAGGCGCCGCGCCAATGGGCGATGTTCTACCCGGTCTGGCCTGAAGCCCTGGCCGAGGTGTC
>DAOTYW010000058.1:0-2873 GCA_034434755.1 Anaerolineae bacterium
CTGCTGGCGCTGCCGCTCATCGCCGGCCTGGCCTACGAATGGATTCGTCTCAGCGCCCGCCTGTCCGACCGCACGCTGATCCGCTGGCTGACCGGCCCGAACCTGGCTCTGCAACGCCTCACCACCCGCGAACCGGACGACGGGATGGTAGAGGTGGCGATTCGGGCGCTGGAGATGGTGTTGGAGAATGAAACGTGAAACGTGTTGCGTGTTGCGTGTTCCGTGTTCCGTGTTACGTAATACGCCCCACGCACTACCCACTACCCACTACCCACCACGCATAACATAACACCGGAGGTAACCATGGCTCTCCTGTTTCTAGACACAGCAAACGTAGAGGAAGTGCGCGAGGCAGCGAGTTGGGGGGTCCTCGACGGGGTGACGACCAACCCGACGCTGATGATGCAGGCTGGCACGGCGGACCTGAAGGCCAACACGCTCCAGATCGTGGACATCGTCCACGGGCCGGTCAGCGCCGAGGTGCTCAGCACCGACGCGGCGGGGATGGTGCACGAGGCGCGGGAGATCCTCGCCTGGTCGGAGCACGTCTTCGTCAAGGTGCCCTGCACAGTGGACGGGCTGAAGGCGATGAAGGAGATCTCCTCCTGGCCGAACGGGCGGATCAACGCCACGCTGATCTTCTCCCCCACCCAGGCCTACCTGGCAGCGAAGGCCGGGGCGAGCTACGCCTCGATCTTCGTCGGGCGGATGGACGACGCCGGGCTGGACGGGATGGAGGTGGTGCGGCAGACGCGGGAGATCTTCGATAACTACAGCCTGAACTGCCAGGTGCTGGCGGCCAGCATCCGCCACACCGCCCACGTCGTGGATGCCCTGCTGGCCGGCGCCGACATCCTCACCGTGCCCTTCAAGGTGCTGCAGACTATGGTGCGCAGTCCCTTCACCGACGCCGGGGTGGAGCGCTTCCTGGCCGATTGGCGCCGGGTCGCCAGGAGCGGAGCTGCCTAATCCTGGTCGGCTTGCCCCGCCAGCCACTCGCTCACGTGGCGGGCGAAGTCCTCGAAGTCGCCCAGGTTCTCCTGCAGGTAGCGATAGACCCGCTGAAGGTCCACCTCCAGGTACAGGTGGACCAGCACGTTCCGGAACCTGGCCATCGTGGCCAGCCGCTGGGCGAATTCTGCCGGCAGGACACCGATGTCGGCTAGCGCGGGGAAGATATCCTTGTACTCACCAGGCAACCTCGCCGATTGCTGGGCCAGGATGAGGCTGCCAATGTCGAGCGCGGCCTGGATCGCCACCTGGAAGTCGCGCTCCGCCGAACCGACCAGGATATGTTCGCGAGCGAACTCGTCATACGTCAGCGGGCGGAGCTTCCGCAAGGCGCTCACGCAGTCGGCGATAACGCTCAAGCGCGCCGTGATGGGGGTCGTATCCACTCAGCAACTCTCCCTTTCGCGCCTTCTCCAGGATAGCGCGCTCGTGGCGCAACAGAATGGGCTTGAAATCCAGATACTCGTTCACCGTGCGCAGGCGGAACTCGATCAACGTCTGGCGGTCGTGACAGAACAGCAGGACGCCATCCCGCAACACGGCGTACCGCAAAGCTGGCGGGGCCTGGTTGAGAACGAGCACGTCCACTTCCCGCAGCAACAACCGGCTCAACCCACCGATGAGTTCCAGGCGCGCGTCAAAGCAGCGCCCGGCTGCGGGACGACCTGCGAGCAACACAGCGACGTCCACATCGCTCTGTGCCCAGGCCCGTCCCTGCGCCTGCGAACCGAAAAGGAACGCCAGCGCTACCTCGGCCATGGACGCGAAGTAGCGTTCCAGGGCACCGGTATGGTCGCGCAACCGGAAAGCATCCACAGCCAGTATGATAACACAAAGTGGGACGAACCGCCAATCTGCCTACGTTGGCTTGCTCGCCTCTCCCACTAGGTGCACCCGCAGGGCCGGCGGGGTCAGTCGTTCCAGCAGCGACGCGAAGCGGTACAGCGGCTCGTTGAACGCCAGGTAGGTAGGGTCACCGACCCGCACGAGAAAGGTCAGTTCCAGGCCGACAGCCTCCAGCGCGCGGCGGAGGTGGAGCGCGTCGTTGGCGCGGTAGAGGGCGGGAAAGATGTCCGCCTCGGCGCGCCCGTAGAGCCGGCGCACCAGGCCGCCGCTCGAGCGCAGGGCGCGGTTGAGCACCAGCAACGGATGGAGGCGGTTGGGGGTCAGAAAGACAAAACGCCCGCCGGGGACCAGCACGCGCGCGACCTCGGCCAACGCCCGCGCCGGGTCGGCCAGGTGCTCCAGCACCCACGAGCAGCAGACCAGGTCGAAGGCAGCGGCCGGATACGGCAGCGCCTCCGCCCGCCCGGCGGCGCGGGGCAGGCCCGGCAGGCGATGTTCGCGCAGCGAACGCGGGTCGGGATCCAGGCCGGCGGCGAAGCCGGCACGGCCGTGCAGCTCCTCCAGCACCCCACCCCGTCCGCAGCCCAGGTCGAGCACGCGCACCGCCGGCCCCAGATGCCCGGCGACCCGATCGCGGTACATGTGGCTGGCCGGGCGCCAGCCGGGGCGCTCGACAGCGTACCGTCGCCGGTAGTCCTCTTGCCGATCTAGCGAGAGCATGTCGTCAGCAGTGGTAGTGCCCCCCCAAAAAACTGCACACTTTTCAAGCGCGTTGTAGTTCAACCTCGAGGGCCAGAACGTGCTCTGCACGCCACTGAGCCTCCAATTCGGCTGGAAGGAGAACCATCAAGTGGCAGCCACCGCGCCCGCGCCAAGTGCCTTGAGCACGTCTGGGCTGTGTGTGCTACAATACAATCGTCGCCCATCGGTCACAACTTAAGGCCCAGCTTGCCCCGGAAATCGCCGCTTTGCGGCTTCCGCCCGCCGCTAAACCGGCGGGCTCATAGCTGAAGCCC
>DAOTYW010000059.1:0-1893 GCA_034434755.1 Anaerolineae bacterium
TCTACGGCCTGAGCATCCTCCCGGTCAACTGGGCCGGCGTCCTGCTCGTCGTCCTCGGCTTTGTGCTCTTTGCCGTGGACCTCTACACGCCGCCGCACTTTGTCCTGACCGTAGGAGGAATCGCTGCCGTGGTCAGTGGCTCGCTTCTGCTCTTCAGTTCTCCCGAGCCCTACCTGCGGGTCGAGCCCTGGGTCATTGGCCTGGTGGTCGCTCTGGTCCTGGCGGTGATGATCCCGATCCTCATCGCCGTGATCCGCGGGCAGCGCCGGCCGGTCGTCGGCGGCACCGAGGCCATTGTGGGCTTGGTCGGGGTGGCCCGGCAACGCCTCGATCCAGAGGGGTTCGTCTTCGTGGACGGGGCCCTCTGGCGGGCTCGCGCTATTGGTGGTCCCATCGACGAGGGCGAACCGGTTCAGGTCACGGTGGTAGAGGGCCTGCTGCTGCACGTGCGGCGGCATCCACCTGGGCAGGCAACTGCCCGCTAGAGCGTCCTGGCGAGCCGCTGGCGGCGGCGCAGCATGTCCGCTGGGAGGAGATGGCTGCGGCTGCTGATGTGGGCTGGCCGTGGTACCTGGCTGGTCGGAACGCGCCCGGGGGCACTAAGAATCTGCCTCAAAATGACCACAAGGACACGAAGAAAAGAAAACGGGGGAAAATGAACCAGCAAGAACCGTTGGGTAGGTGTGCGCTTAAACTTGGTCAGGTTGCCCATTGCGCCACCAGCCTTTGCATAGCCTTGGAAGGTCGTCCTCGCCGTTTCGGCGGCCTCCAAGGTGGTGGTGGAATCTGATGCCAGAGCAGCTCGGATATGCTCCAGCAGTGATCGGTGATCCCAGCGGCCATGGCCGGTGTTCGGCGAACGCCATCCTGGGTCAGGCTGGCGTGAAGGGTGCAGAAGTTGTACACCGTACCCACCAGGTACATCCCGGCATGCAGCAACGGCTGTCGCCGCAGCAGGGCCCGTGTGCGCCGCACCAGGGCGGACAGCCGGGCGCGGAAGGTGCCATTCAGCCGCTCGCTGTAGGCGGTGTTCAGCACACCGCCTCCCTGCGTCCGTTGCAGCAGTTGGCGCAGGGCGCGGGCCGTCCCTTGCGCCAGGCGCCGCGCCACGGCGACTACCCGCCGGCGGCGATAGCGTTTGACCACCTGGCCGATGACCAGGCCGGCCCAGGGAATCAGGCGTGGCCGACCGCGCTGGCCGTGGCGTTGGGGCGTGCGAAAAGCGCGGCGAAAGCACTCCAGATAGGTGACCAGTCCGTCGGTGACCAGGAGCAGTGCCCGCGGCAAGGCACAAGCCCGAATGATCGCCACAATCTGCCGAATCAGCGGGGTGTCCCGCGCGGTGCTGACCACTCCGCCCAACCACAGCCGCGCCGGGACCATGAGGGCCATGGCCAGCCAGACCACGTGCCCCTGGAGCCTGGCGCGGATCTCGTCGGCCTGCACTTGCCCCAGGTCGCGGGGCTGGACGACCTCGCTCTGGTGCACCTGTTCGCAGTGCTTTCCGGCGGCCTCGATCCATTGCTCGACGGTGCGGGCCTGAAAGCCGAACCCGGCTTCGATCGCTTGCGGCGGTCAGCCGTGCGCCGTCAGGGTCAGCACCTGGGTGATCGTCTCCTCCGGCGTGCGGCGCCGATGGAAGATGGTGCCCTTGCGGGCGCTGAAGGTCTTGCCGCAGACGTTGCATCTGTACAGATGATCCTTCTGGCTGTGGATCACGATGTTGCCACGGCCAATCTGCCCTCTTGCAGGACAGTCCGAATTGTGGCAAAATACCTGTTGCGGGTCCATAGATTCCCACCTCCCATGCGTGCGGGTTTTTGGTGAGAGTCTATCAGGACCCGCTCATTTTGTCCAGATCAGGCACCGTCCAAGTTTAAGCGCATAGCTACC
>DAOTYW010000060.1:0-27023 GCA_034434755.1 Anaerolineae bacterium
CGCCACCTGCTGCCGGTCCTGCCATTCCTGTTCGTTCTTGTCTCGCGTCCTGCATCCCGCATTCTGCATCTTGCGTCCTACCCACAGCCCACGCAACACGCACCACGCACCACGCTTCACGTTTCACGTTTCACGCTTCACGCTTCACGCCTCGCCCTCTCCGCCCTTCTTCTCTGGCTGATCATCGGCACGGCGGCGATCTGGCCCTTCCATCTGTCCTACTTCAACGAACTGATCGGCGGGCCCGACCAGGGCTACCGTTACCTGGTGGACTCGAACACCGACTGGGGGCAGGCGCTGCGGGCGCTGCACCGGTATATGGAGGACGAGGGGATCGAGCGCGTCCGCCTGTCCACCTTCATCGAATACGAGGAGGCCATCCGCAGCTACGGGATCGCGTTCGACCCGCTGCCGCCGCTGCACGATGCGCCGGGCGTGCTGCCGTCCCGCTTCGCCCCGCCGCCGGGCGACTATGCCATCAGCACCACCACGCTGCAGGGCATCTTCACCGCCGACGCGGAGATGTACGACTGGTTCCGCCACCGCGAGCCGGACGCGCGACCGGGCCACGTGATGTTCGTCTACCGGCTGGCAGCGGGCGAGCCGCGCCGCTGGGTGGCGCAGTGCACGGTCCCCGTCGCCCCGCTGACGCCGGAGGCGGTCGCCGAGGGCTTCGGGCGGGACGGCCTGCGGCTGGCAACCTTCGACTGCACGCAGGGCTGGCTGTTCCCGGCGGGCGGCGCGGGCTGGACCGTCCTCTTCCGCGACACCGCCCGCACTGGAGACGCGTTCATCCAGGCGCACCTGGCGACGTCCCGCCTGAGCTTCGAGCAGACGCGCCGCGCCACGCTGCCCCCCTTCGCCATCTACGAATCCCCGTCACAGCCGGCGCCCCCGCAGAATCCGGCGGAGGGTCGCGTCCAGGTGGGCAGTCTGACCTTCCTGGGGTATACCGTCGGCGAGCCGTCGTCTGACCAGACCGTCGAGGTGTGGACGACATGGCGGGTAGAGGAGCGGGTGGAGCGGCCGCTCTCGCTGATGCTGCACCTGGTCGGGCCGGGCGGTGCGCCGGCCCTGGCCGCCGATGGACTGGCCGTGCCGTTCGACGCCTGGCAGGTGGGCGACGTGCTCGTCCAGCGCCACCGCTTCACCCTGCCCGCCGACGCGCCGCCCGGAGTGTATACCCTGGTCGTCGGAGCCTACTGGCTCGATACGATGGAGCGCTGGCCGGTGCGGGTGAACGGTATGCCGGCAGGCGATCAATGGGAGGCGGGAGTGGTCAACCCCGACCTGTAGGGGCGCACCTGCGTGTGCGCCCCGGCGGGAGGCGACGCTCTGATCAGGGCCGAAACGCAGGTCGGCCCCTACATCCGAGCCCCAGTCCGGGCTGATCAAATGTCCGTCGAGGCCAAAGAACAGGACTCGGCTCCGACGAGGAGCCGAGTCCCTTCTGTTCGCAGTGAGGATAGATCGAGCCCCTACGGCAGCGTGACGAAGCGCGTCGGCGCGGAGACCCAGGTGGCGCACTGCCCGCCGGAAAGCCCGCGCGAGACGGCGATGAACTCGTAGGTGGCCCCACTCTCCAGGCCGCTGATCGTCGCTGTATGGGAGGTAGTCGGTGTCTTGTTCAGCGGGGTGTACAACCAGGTCAGGTTGCCGCCGCGCTGGACGACCGGCAGGTAGGTCGTGTAGGTATAGGGGGACGGGCTGGCGGCCACGGCCACGCGGCGGTAGTAGACCTGGTCCAGCGCCGCGTTCGCCGTCGTCCAGGTGATCGTCGCCGACGTCGTGCCGGTCACCACGGTCAGGTTGCTGATCCCGCCGGGGGCGGGCAGGCTGTTCGGGTCGTGGATCATCGCCGGCGTCACGTCCTGCAGGGAGCCGGTGTCCCAGAGAATCTTGTGGCTGTGACCGACAACGCCCGGCGGCGCGTCGCCGTAGGTGTAGACCACGATCTGGTTCGCCCAGGCCTCGGCCGTCACCTCCAGCAGCCCGTAGGAGAAGTTGTAGTTCGTGTGGGGAGTGCCCCACAGCGTCGTGGTGGGGAAGGAACCGTGCACCGCCGGGTCCACGGCCGAGTTGGGGTGCCAGCCCACGCGGTCAATGCCCACCTGGAGGGTGAGCGTCGCATTGCTGGGATCGGGCCGCCCCTGGCCGTACATGCGGAAGTTGTAGAGCAGGCAGGGCGTGGTGTTGGAGACGACCTGATACAGTCCGCCCAGTTGCGCGCCGTTGCCGTAGGTCCGCACGCCCACGGCCTCGACCGATTGGGCGTGCGTGCTCTCGGCCCAGGTCTGGATGATGTCCCATCCCCCCATGTACCACAGCCGCCAGTCCTGCGGGCCGCCGGCCGTGTCGTCGTCGGGCAGCCACGAGCCGGAAGGATACGTGTGGTCGTAGCGCAGGTGGAACTCGTACCAGATGTGATTGTCGAAGGTCGGGTTGTGCAGCGAAGCCACCGCAGCCGAGCTGACAGCTTCTGGGGTGGATGCCCCGCCTTCCTCGGCCCAGACGGCGGCGGGCGAGCCTGCGGCGACCAGAGCCGCTGCAACGACCATCACGGTCAGCAGGCCTGCGCCCAGCCGCTTGTGTCGGGGTACTTCTTTCATCACCATTACCTCCTTATTTTGATGGGAGAATCTCCCTCGTCCCGGCGCCCCGGTCATCGTGGTCGGCGACCGCGCCGGGGTTGTAGTATACGGGAAACGACGGGCCTGTCAAGGTTGCGTTTCCCCGCCGGACGGTGGTACAATGTCCGCCAGTTCGATGGTTCGAGCGCTGATCCCGTCCACCGCTTTTCGCCGCGTATCGGCGAGCCTGGCCGTGCTGACGCTGCTGTGGGCGATCTTCGCCCAGGCAGCCGGCAGCGCTGTCCGCACCTCGCTGACCGTGGACGAGGGACTGCACATCACCAGCGGCACCACCATCCTGCGCACCGGCGACTTCCGGCTGGTCGAGGAGCACCCGCCGCTGGTCAAGGCCTGGCTCGCCCTGCCCCTGCTTGCCGTCAGCGACCTGCCCGATCCCCGGACGCTCCCCGCCTGGGCCGAGGCGGCCACGCCGACCACGGAGAGCCTGCCGCTGCTGGAGATGACCCGGCAGTTCCTCTATCCCTACCGCCCGCTCGACCGGCTGGTCGTGCCGGCGCGGGTGATGAGCGCGCTGCTGGCTGTGCTGCTGGGCGCGGTCGTCTTTCGCTGGGCGAAGGACATCGCCGGGACGGCGGGTGGGCTGCTGGCGCTGTTCCTGCTCGCCTTCGACCCGAACATCCTGGCCCACGCCGGCGTCGCCGGCACCGACCTGGGAGCAGCCTGCTTCATCACCCTGGCACTGTTCACCCTGTCCCGCTTCCTGCGCCGACCCACTGCCCCGCGCCTCCTGCTGGCCGGGATCACCCTCGGACTGGCCCTGGGCGCCAAGCTCTCGGCGCTCTTGCTCCTGCCCGTCGAAGGAATGCTCGTTCTCGTCTGCCTCACGCCTCACGTTTCACGCCTCACGTTTCACGCTTCACGCTTCACGCCTCACGCAACACGCAACACGCAACACCCGATCGGCCGCTGCGCCTTGCTCTTTCTCTTCGCCGCCCTGACCCTGTGGGCCCTCTACGGCTTCGAGGTTGGCACGGTTCCTGGCGTTCCTTTCCCGGTCCCGGCGGCCAGCCACCTGATCCCCTGGCTGCGCCTGCGCGAGCACATGGCCGGCGGACACGCCGCCTTCCTGCTGGGACAGAACAGCACCCACGGCTGGTGGACCTACTTCCCGGTCGCCTTTGCCCTCAAGACGCCCCTCCCCACCCTGGTTCTGCTCGTCGCTTGTTGCGTATCGCGTATCGCGTATCGCAGCCATAACCTCCAGCCTCCAACCTCCAATCTCCAATCTTCAACTTCCAACCTCCAGCCCTGGCTCCCCCTGCTCCTCTTCCCCCTCCTATACGCCGTCACCAGCCTCTTCAGCACCATTGACATCGGCTACCGGCACCTGCTGCCTGTGCTGCCCTTCCTGTTCATCGCTGTATCGCCAATCGCCAATCGCGTATCGCCCATCGTCTATTGCAGATCGCGGATCAAGAACGGGCCACGCAACACGCAACACGCAACACGCGATACGCGATCTGCGATACGCAATCTGCGATACGCGATACTCTGCGCCCTCCTCCTCTGGCTGCTCATCGGCACCGTGCGCATGTTCCCCCACTACCTGGCCTACTTCAACGAGCTGGCCGGCGGGCCGGATGGCGGCTACCGCTACCTGGCCGACTCGAACACCGACTGGGGGCAGGGCTACCGCGACCTGGCCCGCTTCCAGCGGGAGCAGGGGTTGGGAGCGGTGCGCCTGTCGGCGTTCATCTTCTACGACCCGGCGATCTACGGCGTGGCCTACGAGCCGCTGACCCCGCTGGGCGGCGACACGCCGGCGGTCTTCCCCGCCCGCTTCGACCCGCCGCCGGGCGACTACGTGATCAGCGCCACCACCCTCGATGGCATCCCGCTGGCCGACCCGGAGATGTACGACGGATTCCGCCATCGCGAGCCGGACGCGCGCATTGCCCACGTGCTGTTCTACTACCACGTCCTGCCGCGCGACCCCCCGGCCGCCTGGCTGGCCCAGTGTACCGTGCCCGTGGCCCCGCTCCCGCCTGCCGCCGTCGCCGAGGGCTTCGGGCGGGACGACCTGCGGTTGGCCTACTTCGACTGCAGCCACGCCTGGCTCTACCCCGACGGCGGGCGGTCGCCCGGCTGGTACGGCCTCTACCGCGGCGACGAAACCGCCGGCGACTTCGCCCAGGCGCGCCTGTCCCTCGCCCGCCTGGCCTACGAGCAGCGCGAGCCGCGGGATGTTCCCCCCTTTTCGCTCTACGAATGGTCGCCAGCGGCGACGGAGCGCTTGTGGGAGGGCGTGGAACGCGGCGCGGTGACCGTCGCCCCGTCGCCCTGGCCGCCCGCACAGGCCGGGCGCGAGGGCGTGTCGCTCGCCGCGCCCGTCCCCCTCGCCGGCCCGCTGACCTTCCGCGGCTACCGGCTCAGCGTGGAGCGAGCGGCGCCGGGCGAGACGCTGGAGCTGTGGACGTATTGGTCGGTGACGAGCCGGCCCGACCGCCCGCTCTCGCTGCTGGCCCACCTGCTCGACGGCGAGGGGCGGCTGCTGACCGCCGCCGACGGCCTCGGCGTGCCGGTCGAGATCTGGCAGGCCGACGACCTCATCGTGCAGCGGCACGAGTTGACCGTCCCCCCCGACGCCGCCCCCGGCGTCTACTGGGTGCAGACCGGCGCCTACACGCTGCCCGACCTGCAGCGGCTGGCCGTCGAGGGCGGGCCGGAGGGCTCCGACCGCCTCCTCCTGGCGCGGGTCGAGGTGGTGGAAAGCGCCGACCGCTAAGGAAGGATGTCAACGGATTGGCGGAGCAGACCGAGCAGATCGGGCGCGGGGCATCCGTTCAATCCGTTCCCCGAATCCGTTGGCAGTCATCACCCTCCTGGACAAACTCGCCCCTCCGTGGGATAATGACCCTTCGAACCCGAAGCCCAGGTGAGTACCGTTTGTCTGGTTCACGTTTCACGTTTCACGTTTCACGTTACGCCCTGCTCATCGCCCTCTTCGCCCTGCTGACCGCAGGGGCGCGGCGGCTGCCCCTCACCGCCGACGAACCCGCGCACATCGCGGTCGGCTACGCGCTGCTGGCCCGCGGTACGGACTCCCTGCCGCTCCTCCCCCCGTACGGCCACCCCCCGCTGCTGGCCGCGCTGGAGGCCCTCCCCCTCTATGCGCGCAACCCGACCATCCCCGTCGCGCAACTGGCGGGTTGGCCGGACGCATACGACCGGTACTACCAGTCCTTCCAGCCCTACCTGCGCGCCGAGGCGTGGGCCCCGTTCGCCGCGCGGCTGCCGACGATCTTCCTGACCGTGATCCTGGCGGCGGTCGTGGCGCGCTGGGCGCGCGACCTGTGGGGCCCGCGGGCCGCGCTGCTCGCCCTGGTCGCGCTGGCCTGCGACCCCACGCTGCTGGCCCACGGGCGGCTGGCGACCACCGACGTGGGCAGCGTGGCCTTCGGGACGGCGGCGCTGTACGCAACCTGGCGCTGGACGCAGCCCCCCGCCCGTTGGCGCTGGGCGCTGGGCGCCGGCTGCCTCCTGGGACTGACGCTGCTCAGCAAGCAGTCCGGCGTCCTCTGGGCCGCGGCTGCTGGGGCCGTCGTGCTGACGGCGGTTCTCCGCCCGCGCCCGCCCGCTGTCGCGATCCTGGGCGGGCGCAGAGGCCCGCCCCGACTGCAAATCGCTGTTGCCGCCGCACTGAGCCTGGCGGTGCTGTGGGCCGGCTACGGCTTCACCGGGGGGACCGTGGGCGGGGTCGATCTCCCCGCGCCCGGCTACTGGACCACCTTCCTCCACCTAGACCGCTTCACCACCCAGAACGTAGTCTTCGCCCTGGGCCGTCGCTCGCTCGGCGGCTGGTGGTGGTACTACCCACTCGCTTTTCTGATCAAGAACCCGCTGCCCCTGCTGATCGGTTGGGGGCTGGGCCTGCTCACGCTCCTGCGGCGGCCCCTGTCGGCGGCGCGCCTGCTGGCGCTGGGCCTCTTCCCTCTCCTCTACACCGGCGCCGCCGTCGCCAGCGGGATGAACATCGGCTACCGCCACCTGCTGCCGATCCACCCGTTCCTCCACCTGATCCTCGGCGGCGGCCTGGCGCGTTGGGGCTGGACAGGGGTATTGCAGCCGTGGCGACGGCTGGCCCTGGCCGCGCTCGGCCTCTGGACGGTCGTGGGGACGGTGCGCCTCTTCCCCAACGAGATCGCCTACTTCAACGAGCTGATCGGCGGGTCGGACGAGGGCTACCGCTACCTGGTGGACTCGAACCTGGACTGGGGGCAGTCCGCGCGGACCCTGCAGGACTACCTGGAGACAAACCCTTCTGTCCGCGATGAGCCTCCCGCTGCTCGCTTCTCGCCCCCGCCGGGCCGTGTCATCGTCAGCGCCTCGTATCTCCAGGGCGTGGGCATCAGCGACCCGGACGCCTACGAGTGGTTGCGTCACCGCGAACCGACGGCCATCCTCGACCACACGCTGCTGGTCTACGATGTCCCACCCTTCCCGGCCGCCTGGTTCGCCCAGTGCACGCAGCCCGAAGCGCCGCTGGACGAGGCGACGATCGCCGCCGGCACGGGGCGGGCGGACCTGCGCCTGGCCGACTTCGACTGCACGCAGTCCTGGCTCTACCCCGCTCCGTCCGGCCTCTACGCCCTGCACCACGACCTGCTCCACGAGCGAGCCTGCCTCCTGCGCTGCCCGCCCGCGCCCGACGACGCCTTCCTCGCCCGGCGACTGGCCCCGGCCCGCCTGTCCTACGAGCAGGAGCGACCCGGCCGGCGCCCGGCCTTCGTCCTCTACGAGCTTTCGACCGCCCCCGCGCCGCCCGCGGTGACCGTCTATGGCGCGGCCGCCGCCACTGCCCCCTCCGCGCTGCCCGCCGACCCGCTGCGTACCCCCCTGGCGCTGGATGGCCCGCTGGCCTTCCTCGGCGCGATGGCGTACACCGACGACGAGACGCTGGAGGTCGAGACATGGTGGCGAGCGACTGCCGGCCCGATCACCCGCTCCCTCTCGCTGATGGGCCACCTCCTGTCCGCCGATGGACAGGTGCTCGGCGCTGCCGACGGCCTGGGGGTCTCGCCCATCGTCTGGCGCAGCGGGGACGTCATCGTGCAGCGGCATCGCTTCCTCCAGCCCGCCGGGGAGACCATCCTGTGGTTGCGCACGGGCGCCTACTGGCTGGATACGATGACGCGCTGGTCGGTGGTCGGCAGCCCCGTGGCAGACGCGATCTTCGTCCGCCTGGAGGTGACGCCGTGACCGCCCGCCCCCCCCTCCGCGGCCTTCCGTGGCTGTTCATCATCTGCTTCGTCCTGCTGGCCGCCGCCTACGGGTTGCTCGTCCCACCGTTCGAGAACCTGGACGAGATCGAGCACTTCGGGGCGATCCGCTACGTCGCCGATACCGGCCGGCTGCCGACGCACGCCATTCCGGAGGCCGAGACGTACTACTATCGTCAGGAAGCGTCACAGCCGCCGCTCTACTACATCGTCTCCGCCGGGCTGGTGCGGCTGCTAGGGCTGCGCGGCGACGACTTCGCCGATTTCTACCGCTTCAACCCGCGCAACGCCTGCGGGCCGGATGCGCCGAACCTGTACGACAACCGCGCTATCCTCTACCACAATCCCAACCGCGAGGCCTTCCCCTGGCGCGATACCCTGCTGATGCTCCACACCCTGCGGCTCTGGTCCACGCTGCTGCAGACGGTCACGGTCGCCACCACCTTCGCCATCGCCCGCCTGGCCTTCCCCCGTCACCGTTGGGCCGCGCCGCTGGCGACGGCGCTGGTCGCTTTCAACCCGCAGTTCCTCCTGGTCGCCAGCGGGGTCAATAACGACAACCTGGTCACCCCGCTGAGCGCGCTCGGCCTCTACCTGCTGCTGCGCGCCTGGCGCGACGGGCTGACCCTGCGGCGGGCGCTCGGCCTGGGCCTGCTGATCGGCCTGGCGGGACTGTCCAAGCTCAGCGGGTGGACGCTGCTGGGGCTGGCCGGGTTGGCCGCGCTGGGACTGTTGCTGCGCGCGCGGGAGGGCCGCCGGCGGATCGCGCTGCTGGCCGCGCTGATCCCGCTCACGGCCCTGCTCGTCGCCGGCTGGTGGTTCTGGCGCAATCTCCAGCTCTACGGCGACCTGACCGCCTTGCAGCCGATGCTGGAACTGGTCGGACGGCGCGGCTCGCCGATCTACCCGCTCTTCGAGCTCGGCCTGATGTTCCGCTCGTTCTGGGGACAGATCTCCTGTTCCTTCTTCCCCGACGGCTTTTACTGGCTGTACATCGCGTTGACGGTGCTGGGGTTGGCCGGACTGGCCTGGGGCTGGCGGCGGCTGGCCGCGCCGGAGCGGACGATGGCGCTGTTCCTGGGCGGCTGGTTTGGGCTGATCCTGCTCAGTTGGGTGCGCTGGGACATGCTGACCGCTGCGCCGGGCGGGCGGCTGCTCTTCCCCGCCCTGCCCGCCCTGGCCGCGCTGCTGGCCGTTGGGTTGGGCAGCCTGGGGCGGCACCGGGTCGTTGTACCGCTCGCCGTCGTCATGCTGGCGCTCTCGGCCGGGTGGACGGCGGTGCGCATCCTGCCCGCCTTCTTCGCCCCGCCGCCGCGCACCAGCGCCGACGCCGTCCATCCGTCGAACCCGACCAACGCCACCTTCGGCGACTCCATCCGTCTCCTGGGCTACGACGTCGCCCTCGACGGCGAACAGCGCACCCTGGACATCGGACTCTTCTGGCAAGCCACGTCCCCCATCCGCGACGATTACGTGCTGGCACTGCAACTGGTCTCCGCCATTCCGGGCGATACGACATTGCGCTGGAACTATAACTCCTGGCCGGGGCGCGGCAACTACCCCACCTCGGCCTGGCTACCCGATGAGGTGATTGTGGATCGCTATCATTTTCTATTGCCAGAGGCGGACGTCGCCACCCAGGCCTGGGACCTGCAACTGGCCCTCCACGTGGGTGAGGAGCGGGAGCGGCTGCCGGTCTTCCAGGACGGAATCGCAGCCGGGGATCGGCTGATCCTGACCCGCCAGCGCGTGGCCGGGCTGTCGCCGTCATGCCCTGAGGAGGGGCGGCTGAGCGCCGATGTGCGCTTCAGCGACGTGATTGCCCTCACCCACGCCTGGATCGTCCCGGCGCCGGACGGGGTGAACGTACACCTCTGCTGGCAGGCGCTGGGGACGATGAGCACCGACTACACCGTCTTCGTCCATCTGGACGAGGGCGCGGGCGCGCCGCTGGCCGCCGGCGACGGACCGCCGCTGGGCGGGGGCTTCCCCACCTCGCTGTGGCAGCCGGGGGACGTGGTGCTGGACACCCACCACCTCCCGACGGCGCCCGTCGCCGGGCAGCGCGTCACCGTTGGCCTGTACAACTTCGCCGACGGCGCGCGGCTGCCCGCCACAGCCGCCGGCCAGCCCGTGCCCGACGGTGCGGTGGCGATCTGGCCGTGAGCGTCGAGAACAATCTGTGGGCAAGTGGGCAAGTTTGCAAGTGGGCAAGTTTGCAAGTGGGCAAGTGGGCAAGTTTGCAAGTGGGCAAGTTTGCAAGTGGGCAAGGTGTCATCCGTGGAATCTGCGGAATCCGTGGTTAACCTCATCCTCCGTGGCTCAGTGAAGTCTTGTACCTACCCCCTGCCCTCCCGCAGGTTAGAAAGTGGCTGGCGAGAGGGCAAGCAGCTCATTGCGGCGCACTCCAGTGCGGAGATTGCGCCCAAACCTGCGGGGGTAGGCAGTTACGAAATCTTTCTTATGGAGAGAGAAAATGAGAAGAATAATCTGGTCCGTTTCGCTCATCGTTGCGATCGTCGCCCTGACCCTCGGCCTGGGTCAGGCGACCCGCGCCGACGAGGCGCCGCCCACGCCACAATCGGGCGTCAACACGAACCTGCTGGTGAACGGCGGCTTCGAGGATCTACCGTTCTACTGGCGCTACCCCAACCACTTCGTCGGCGGCGGCTGGATCCGCTGGTGGATCCATCTTTCCGACCTGCCGGAGTACGCCGACTCGGATGGCAGCTACGGCCGCTATCCCCATTCGGGCGCGCACGGCCAGGTCTACTTCGTCTGGGGCAAGGTCTGGACCGCCGGCATCTACCAGATGGTGGACGGGGTAATCCCCTGCGCCCCCTACGAGCTGACCGTCTGGGCGCGGAACGAGTGGTCGGCTGCTCCCACCTCCCTGCCCCACGCGCGCATCGGCCTCGACCCGCAGGGGACGCAGTTGACGCTCAGCGATGACGACTGCGCCGTCCACAACGGCCTGCCCCCGCTGACCGTCTGGTCCGCCGAGCAGACGGCCGGCTTTACCTGGGAGCAGCTCGCGGTGCAGGCGGAGCCGCTGGGCAACCGGTTGACCGTCATCCTCTACTCGGCCCCATGGCCGCCCGGCGATCACCACGTCGGCTACTACTTCGACTCGTTCTGGGATGACGCCGATCTGCACCTGTTGCCCCCACCATGGGCGCGGCTGCCGAACCCGCTGAGCACACTGCCGGACGGCTTCGCCAGCGAAGTGGCGATCACCCCGCTCACGGAGACGCTCACGGTCGAATGGGAGACGCCGCAGCCGGTCTTCTCGCAGCTCTGGTACCGCGTGGTCACGCCCACCGCGATCACCACCCCCACCGCCGAGATGACCCACACGCTCTACATGCCGGCGATCGCCGGTGCGCTCGATCTGGCCGAGCTGACCGAGTACACCCCCCTGGCGTCCAGCCCGGCGACCAGTCACCAGGCTGTCATCGCAGGGCTGCAGCCAGGACAGGTCGTCCAGTTCGCCATCGTCACGCGCCACCTGGTGGGTGGCGGGTGCGGCGTTACCGTCTCCGAGGTCTTCCAGTACATTGTCCTCCCGTCGGAGGGTTTCAGCAACCGCCCAGGCGTAGGTAGTCCCCCGCTGTAGCTATCGAGATAGGTGTAGGGGCGCACGGCCGTGCGCCCCTACACTCCGGTCAGAAATCACGATGCACAAACCAGCTACCACCTGGTCTGCATTTCGCCGGCTCGGCCTGCTGCTGTTCCTGTTGCTGGGGCTGAGCGACAGCCTGGTCACGCCGCTGTTCGAGGCCCCGGACGAGGTGTGGCACTACGCCTACGTGCGCCATCTGATTGAGGAGCGCACCCTGCCGCCCCTGGAGGCCGGCAGCGACCTCGCCCAGGAGGTCGCCCAACCGCCGCTCTACTACGTCGCCGCCGCGCTGGTCAGCGGACTGGCCGCCGAGCGCGACCCGACGGCGCTGTTGTGGCACAATCCCAACTTCGGCTACCAGGCCGGGGGGACGGTCAACGACAACAAGAACATGCTCATCCACACGGAGCGGGAGGGCTTCCCCTGGCGGGGGGCGGCGCTGGCCGTCCGCCTGGCCCGCTTCGTTTCCCTGGCCTTCGGCCTGCTGACCGTGGTGGCGACGTGGCGGCTGGGCCGCGAAGCGTTTCCCGACCATCCGGCGTGGGCGTTCGGCGCAGCGACGCTGGTGGCGCTGCACCCGCAGTTCCTGTTCATGAGCGGCGTGGTCAGCAACGACAGCGCCGCCGCCGCCCTCTCCACCGCCGCGCTGTGGGCGACCGTCCGCACGGTCCACCGCGGCGTCACGCCGCGCCGCGCCCTCGCCGTCGGCCTGCTGATCGGCCTGGCCGCGCTGACCAAGACCAGCGCGCTGCTGCTGTGGCCGCTGGCCGCGGCAGCCCTGGGGCTGGCAGATGGACCGGCAGAGGCGCGCCGGGCGCTGGGGCGACGGGCGCCGGCCCTGCTGCTGATGACCGCCGCGGCCGCCGCGGTGGGCGGCTGGTGGTACCTGCGCAACGGGCTGCTCTACGGCGACCCGCTGGCGCTGCAGGTGCACATCCACACCTCCTGGGGACGGGCCGTTCCCGCCTCGCTGGCCACACTGATCTCCGAGTTGCCCCGCGTCTACGTCTCCTTCTGGGGCGGCTTCGGTTGGGGGCACGTCGAGTATCCAACGTGGATTTACGTGGCCCTGGGTATCTTGCCGCTGGTCGCCCTGGCCGGCTGGGCCGTGGCGCTGGTGAAGCGGCGACTGCCCGGCCTCGGGTGGGCCTGCCTGCTGTCGGCGCTCTGGCTGGCGCTGGTCTTCGCCGCGCTGCTGCAGTGGATGCGCCAGGTGCAGGCCCCACACGGGCGGCTGCTCTTCCCGGCCATCGGCGCGTGGGGGGTGCTGGCGGCGGGTGGGTGGCGTTCCGCAATCTGCAATCTGCCATTCGCCGTTCGCCGTCCATTCCTCGCCGTTCCTCTCTCCGCCCTGGCGCTGCTCAGCCTGCTCACCCCCTGGCTGGTTATCCGTCCGGCCTTCGCCCTGCCGCGACTGCTCTCCCCCGAAGAGGCCGCCGCGACAGTACAGCCCGCCGACCTGATCTACGGAGACACGGCCCGGCTGCTGGGCGTGTCGCTGGAGCAGACGTCGGTGGCCCCCGGCGAGTGGCTGGAGGTGCGCGCCTGCTGGGAGGCGACCGCGCCGATGGCCCGCGACTACACTGTCTTCATCCACCTGCTGGGGCAGGACAACGCCCGCGTCGGCGAGCGCTACACCTATCCCGGCCTGGGCCGCTTCCCCACCTCGCTGTGGCCGGTCGGGCAGGCCTTCTGCGACACCTACCGCGTTCACGTGGAGCCCTGGGCACCGCTCCCCGAGCTGGCTGACCTGCTGATCGGCCTGTACGATGCGGAGAGCGGGGAGCGGCTGGTCGCTCGCAACAGCGCCGGGGAAGTGATTGAACTGCCCGTGCTGGCCCGCGTGCGCGTGGCCCCCGCGTCGCCGCCGGCGGTCTCCCCCGCCTACCCGCTGAGCTACCGGCTCGGCGAGTCGGTCGAGCTGATCGGCTACGACCTGTCGGGGCCGGTACGCAGCGGCGCGCCGCTGACCGTCACCCTCTATTGGCGGGCGGTCGGCCAGCCGGCGGGCGACTACACGGTCTTTGTGCATCTCCTGGACGAGACGGGCAATCCATTGGCCCAGCACGACGGCCCGCCGCGCGCCAACCGCTACCCCACCGCCGCCTGGCAGCCTGGCGACGTCGTCCCCGACGAGCACGTGCTCCGCCTCCCCGCCCTCTCCCCCGGCCAGTCCGTGCGCCTGGTGACCGGGATGTACGACCCACGAACCATGGAACGGCTGCCGGTCGCCGGCCCGGAGGGCCCGCTGCCGGACGGCCTGGTGCCACTCGCTGCCCTGCCGTGACTGGCGGGGCGCGGTGCGTGTTCCGTGTTCCGTGGTACAATAGCCGTCGCTTGATGAAAAACTCCCTTTTGCATGCCCGATCCTGGTTGCGCGCCCTACCGGGGGCAGTGGCCGGGCTGTTCGTGGCCCGCGCCGCGCTGGAGGCTGCCGGGCGACCGTGGCCGGGGCTGCTGGTGGTGACGGTGGGCCTGCTGGCGGCGCTGGGCGGCCTGGCGCTGGGCCGCTGGCTGGCCGGGCGGGCTGTCCGGCTGTGGCCGGCGCTGATCCTGCTCGTCTACGTCGCCTGGCCGCAGCGCGACCTGGGCGTAGCGGCCAGCGTGGGCCTCCTCGCCGCGCTGACCTGGCTGCTGGCCAGCCGGCGTTCGTCCCTGCCCCGCTGGGCCCCGACGCTGGCCGACGGCCTGACGTTCGCCCTCGCCCTGGCGGTCTACGCCGCCACCGCCGCCCGCGACGTGCTCCCCGCCGACGCCGGCGAGTTCCAGTTGGTCGCCGCGCGGCTGGGCGTTGCCCATCCCCCCGGTTACCCGTTCTACACCCTGGTCGGCGCCCTGTTCGTCCGCCTCCTGCCCCTGGGCAATCCGGCCTACGCGTTGAACCTGCTCAGCGCGCTGCTGGCCGCCGGCACGCTCGTGCTGCTGTCGGCGGCGACGCGCCGCTGGGCGCGCACGCTGGGCGCCGCGCCGACGGCGGCCCTGGCCGGTGGGCTGGCCGCTGCGCTGACCCTGGGCACGGCCACCACCTTCTGGGCGCAGGCGACCATCGCCAACATCCGCATCCCCACCGTCTTCTTCGCCGCCCTGGCCCTGAACGCGCTGTCCCGCTTCGCCGCCGCCGAGGGGCCGCGCCAGGCCGATCGGGCGCTCGTCCTCCTGGCCCTGGCGCTTGGCCTGGGACTGGGCCACCACCCGTCGCTGGCCTTCGTCGCCCTGTTCTTCCTGGCCTACGTCCTGCTCACCGACCCCCGCCTGGCCCGGCAGCCGCGTCGCTGGTGGAAGCCAGCGCTGGTCGGTGCGGTCAGCCTGCTCCTCCCGTTCGCCTATTTGCCCATCCGCGGGGCAATGGACGCGGTGCTGGCCCCGCCGGGGCTGGACACGCTCGACGGCTTCCTCTGGCACGTCCTGGCGCGGGGCTTCAGCGGCGACATGTTCGCCTTCGCCAACGCTACCGACCTGCCGAACCGCCTGGCCTTGCTGCCGACGCTGTTCTCCTTCCAGTTCAACGGCCTCCTTCTGATTGCGGCGCTCCTGGGACTGCTGGCGCTCCTGTGGCGGGACTGGCGGCTGTTCGTCCTGCTGGCGGGCAGCCTGGCCCTGCACACCTTCGTCACCATCACCTACCGCGCCCCGCAGACGGTCGAGTACCTGATGCCGGCCTACCTCCCGCTCGCCATCGCCGTCGGCCTCCTCGCCAATCTCCACCTTCCCCTCATCTCCGCGTCTCCGCGTCCCCGCGTCTCCGCGTCTCCCCGTCCCCGCGTCTCCCCATCTCCGCGTCTCCTCATCCCCGCGTCTCCCCGTCCCCGCGTCTCCGCGTCTCCGCGTCTCCTTGTCCCCCTCGCCCTCTGGGCCACTCTGCTCAACGGCTGGGCGCATGGATCCAGCTTCGTCGAGCTGGCGCAGGATACCCGCACTCGCGAGACCGTCGCGCCGCTGCTGGAGACCGCGCCACCCGCTACGCGCATCCTGGCCGACTGGCACTGGGCCACCCCGATGTGGTACTTGCAGCAGGTCGAGGGACTGCGGCCCGACGTGGAGGTGGAGTACGTCTACCCGGTGATCGGGGAGGAGTACAGCCAGACCTGGCGGCGACGGGTGGAGGAGAGCGGGCCGGACCGTCCGCTGCTGCTGACCCATTTCTACGAGTTCTCCGGCTACACCACCGAGCCGTGGGAGAGCGGCTTCTTGCTCCGTCCGCGCCCGGCGACCGCGCCCGCCGCCCCGCTCACCCCGTCCGGGGCGACCTTCGGCGAGCAGGTGCGGCTGGTCGGGTTCGATCTAGTCCAGGAGACACTCCATGCCGGTCAAGTGGCCGAGTTCGTGCTGGCCTGGCAGCCGACCGCGCCGCTGGCGGCGGCGCCGTCCTTCACCCTGCGCCTGGTGGACGGCAGCGGGCGCGAGCAGGCCCAGGCCGACCGCTGGCTGGGCAGCGACTGCGCGCCGCAGGAGGTCTGCTTCGTCCGCCTGTTCCTGCCCATCTACCCGAACCTGCCGGCGGGCGCCTACCACGTCACGTTGGGGGCGTACACGGTGGACGAGTCCGGCTTCCACACCCTCCCCACCGCCGACGGCCAGCCGGCGCGCGTGTTGACGGATCTGGAACTCCAACCTCGAATGTCCAATGTCCAACCTCTAACCTCCAACCTCCAACTTCCCACTTCCAACTTCCTGGAGGCAGTCTACGATCGCAGCATCCCGGAGACCCTGCGTGTCTACCTGACCTGGCGCGGGCCGCTGGGGGAGGGGTTGCAGGCGCGGCTGCGCACCGCCGACGGCGCCGAGGCGACCGCGCCGCTGCCGTCCCTGCCTGCCGGGGCCTGCCAGACCGTGCTGGCCGACCTGCCTGGCGCGGCGCGCGGGCCGCTGGAGCTGGCGTTGCTCGATGGGACGGGGCAGGAGCAGCCGTTGGCCGGGCCGTGGGGTTGGGCGCTGACCCGCCTCCGCTTGCCCGCCGCCCCTGCCGACGCCCGCTTCGTCCCGCTGGGTGACGAGGTGGCCGTCGTCGGCGTGCGCGCCCGCCCGGCCGGCGCGGGGCAGACGATGACGGTGGACGTGAGCCTGCTCTCCTTGCGCCCGCTGGTCAGCGACGACGGCATCAGCGTGCGGCTGGTGAGCGCGGACGGCCAACTCATCGCTGCCCACGACAGCCAGCCGGCCCTGGGAGCCGTGCCGACCCTGAAGTGGATCGGCGGCAGCCGGGTGAGCGACCGCCACCTACTGCCCGTGCCGGAGGACTTCGCCGGGGGTGAAATCCGCGCCACCCTGCTGGCCTACGACAATTTCCGTCTCGCCCCCCTCCTCCCGCTGGACAACCGCTTCGGCGAAGTGCCGCTGGGGACGTGGGAAATGATCACTGAACAATGACCACCGACAACAGACCACGCAACACGCATCACGTTTCACGTTTCACGCTTCACGTTTCACGTTTCACGCTTCACGTTTCACGTTTCACGCTTCACGCTTCACGCAACCCGCAACACATGACACGGAACACCCATGACCACTGAAGAACTGCTCTACCAGGTCTTCTCCCGCCACCGCTGGCTCTCCGTGCTGGCGGCGCTGCTGCTGACGGTGGCGCTGGCCGTGGCCGCCGGCTACCTGTTGGCCGAGGTCGGGCCGCTGCTGGCGACGGTCGGCGTGGTGGCGTTGGTATTGGGGCTGTGGATGCTGCGCCGCATCGAGGTCGCCTACTGGGCCGTCGTCGGCGTGATCTGCCTGCTGCCCTTCGCCTCGTTCCCCTTCAGCATCGGCTTCACCCCCACGTTCCTCGACGCCGCGCTGGGGGCGCTGTTCCTCGTCTGGCTGCTGGGGTGGATGACCGGCGCGCAGCGACGCTTCGTCGCCACGGGCCTGGGTGGGCCGGTGCTGCTGTTCCTCCTGCTGGCCCTGCTCGCCTTCGTCTTGGGGTTGGGCCACGCCGCGCTGACCTCGTACATCGTCCGCCACTTCGCCGAGATCGTGCTCAGCGTGCTGCTCTTCTTCCTAATCGTCAACATCGTGCAGGACGTGGAGCGGTTGGAGCGACTGGTGCGGGCGGTGCTGATCTGCGCCTTCGTCGCCGCGCTGCTGGGGATAGTCCTCTACGTCGTCCCCGACGAGTGGGCCATCCGCGCCCTCTCCGCGCTGGGACGACTGGGCTACCCCACCGGCGCGGGGGTGCTGCGCTATTTGCTGGACGATCCCACCCTGCCGCAGCGGGCGACCTCGACCTCGGTGGACCCCAACGTCCTGGGCAGCCTGCTGAACATCACCATCGCCCTCGCCGTGCCGCAGCTCTTCGCCCGCCGTCCGCTGCTCCGGCGCTGGCTGCTGGTGACGATGCTGGGCGTGATGGTGCTCTGCCTGGGGCTGACCGTCTCGCGCGGCTCGATCGCCGGCGTGGGTATTGCCCTGGCGGTGGTGGCGACGTTGCGCTACCGCAAGCTGTGGTGGGTGCTCCTGGCAGCGCTCGTGCTGCTGCTGGCGCTGCCGCAGACGCAGGGCCTGGTGGCCCACTTCGTCGCCGGGGTGCGCGGGGAGGACCTGGCGACGCAGATGCGTTTCGGGGAATACCGCGACGCCCTCACCCTCATCGGTCGCTACCCGCTGCTGGGGGTGGGCTTCGCCGGCTCGCCGGACATAGACACCTACATCGGCGTCTCCAACGTCTATCTGCTCATTGCCGAAGAGACGGGGCTGGTGGGGCTGGGCAGTTTCCTGCTGGTGATCGGCGTCTTTTTCTCCCGCTTCTGGCGCAACCGCTGGCGTGTCGGCGGCGACGAGCGGCTGGAGCCGACCTGGTGGGGGCTGCACGCGGCGCTGATCGGCGCGCTGGTCGGCGGGGTCTTCGACCATTACTTCTTCAACCTGGACTTTCCCCACTCGGCGGCGCTGTTCTGGCTGATCGTCGGCCTGGCGACGGCGGCGACCGAACTGCTCTCGACAAAAGAGACCTGACAGGTCTGCTGAGACCTGTCAGGTCTGTCCACCTTAGAATCCTCCTACGGGTCTCAGGCCTCGCTCGACGTCGCTTCCATCTCCAGCAGCGGCTCGTCCTCTCCCGCCACGTCCTCCAGGGCGCGCAGCTCGCGGTAGGTCAGCGTCCATACGGTGGACTTGAACGTCTCCGCCAGCCCGCCCAGGAACGTCGCCGGCAGTGCGAGCACCAGGATCATGACCGGCACGCCGACGACGGCAGCGGCGATCCACGGCGCCGCCCCTTCGGCAGCGACCAGGCTGACCAACAAGCCGACCGGCAGCGCCAGCAGGCCACCCAGCAGCAGGCTCAGGGGGAACAGCAGCAGAGCGACCGGGATCAGCACCAGAGTCCAGGCGACACCCAGGGCGAACATGATCAGCCACATCAGCGCCGTATCCCCCAGGTGCCGCCGCACGAGGCCGAAGCCGCGGCGGATGGACTCGATCACCCCCACCTGCTCCAGCGCACACGTCCGGCGGAAGAAGACCATGAGCACCGAGACGACGACGCCGACAACGATCGCCAGCAGGATCACCAGGAAGAACAAGCCGATCCCGGCGATGACGCCGATCACCCGCGCGGCCACGCTCTCGACCAGGAACAGCAGAAACGGGCTGAGCGACAGGGCAAAGAGCAGGAGGAACGCCAGGACTATCGGCGCGCCGATCAACAGGTCAATCAGGAACAGCCGGAAGGCCGTGCGCGACCAGCCCAGCCGGAAGCCCTGGCCCACGGTGCGCTTCTCGCCGGTCTCTTCGTAGTCGTCCACCATGCGTATCAGCGACGTTTCCGACACGTAGCGGGCGATGGCGCTCGCGACCACCAGCGCGAGGATGAAGCACGCCAGGCCGATACCAATGGCGATCATGACGTTGACAACCTCGGGCGGGATCTCTGGCCACTGGATGTTTGCGGGGAGGTCGCCGTCGCCGCCGCCGCCGAACTGGGAGCCGGCATTGCCGCCGCCACCGCCGGCGGTGAGCGCCAGGATGATGCCGAAGACCCACAGCGCCCGGTAATGCCAGGTGATCTCGAACGCCCGCTTCAGAACCTTAATGAAGTCCATTCTCTAACCCTCCTCGTCTCTTCTGCATTGCCCACCAGATGGCCAGCCAACCTCCGGTCAGCAGACCGACCAGGGTCGGCAGGGCCAGGCGGAACACCACGGGCCACAGCAACGGCCCGTCTTCACCCAACAGGCTCGGCACGGCCCGCGCCACGTCGCTCAGGCCGACGTCGGCCTGCAGCAGCGTCGTCAGCCAGGCCGGTGGCGGTGCGGCGGGCAGCAGGCTCGCCGCGACGTCGCCTCCCAGGCCCAACTGCAGCGCGATCAGCACGGCCCCGGCAAGGATGAACACTGCCTGCGCCACCGCCCACGCGCCGACCAGCCCGGCCGGCGCCCAGCGCCAGGCGACCTGCAGTCCTCTTCGCCAGGCCGGTTGGGTTGGACGGGGGCGCAGTTGCAGGCGTACCTGGGCGACGAACGTCTCGGCCGGGGTCAGGCTGGCGGGAGCGGGGGTCTCCGCCAGCAGCGCCGTCAGCGCGCGGTGCTGCTCCAGCTCCGCCCGACATACCGCGCAGCTCGCCAGGTGCATCTCCACCCGCTGCCGCCGCTGTCCGTGCAGCTCACCGTCATAGTACGCTTCCAACCAGGCCGTGACATGCTCGTTCATCGCGCCTCCAGATAGGGCGCCAACGACTCGCGCAGCCGATCGCGCGCCGTGCTCAGTCGGGACATCACCGTGCCGATCGGAATGCCGAGCGTGTCGGCGATCTCCCTGTAGGTCAGTCCCTCGTACTCGCGCAGGATCAGCACCGCTCGGCTGATCGCCGGCAGCGCCAGCACGGCCCGCCGCACTCGCTCCTGCCGCTCCGCCCACTCCACCGCCGCTTCCGGCCCCTCATCCGGCGCGATCAACGGCAGTTCGTCCACGTCGGCCATCTCCCGCTCGCGGCGCAGCGTGTCCCGCATCACATTGAGGGCGATACGGTAGAGCCAGTTGCGGAACGGGGATTGGTGACGGTAGTTGGGCAGGTGCTGCCAGGCGCGCACGAAGGCCTCCTGCGCGGCGTCCTCTGCCAGGCCCGCGTCACCGCACATCCGATAGATGATGGTAATGACCCCCTCGCGGTAGCGACGGACCAGCTCACCGAAGGCCTGCCGGTCTCCGCACTGCGCCTGGACGATCCAGGCGTGCTCCCTTTCGAGGGCTGGGTCGCTCATCTCTCTGACGACCTCTTCTGCTGATTCAACGAGATTCGAGGTGGATTTATTCGGTCAGGGAGTGACTGCTCACCCTCCCGCAGGTTTGGGCGCCATGGGCAGCCCAAATCGCACTGCCATGGCACTCCGATGCATTGCTCGGTCACTTCCGAACCTGCGGGAGGGTGAGCAGTTACGTCAGGAACACAAAGGCCTGACAGGTCTGCTGAGACCTATCAGGTCTTCGTCGGCAAGAAGCCTGCCTGCTTGGCGTGCGCACCGGCCCTCAGCCGATGCTCAGGTAGAACATCGGCAGCGGCTCGACCGGATCGGGTCCGATGGTGTGTGCCGCCAGCAGCCGCGCGCGGGCGCGGGCCAGGCGGGCTTCGTCGTTCGCGTAGATGGTGCACAGCGGCGTGCCCTTTTGCACGGCGTCGCCGATCTTGTAGTGCGTCACCACCCCCACTGCGTGGTCCACCGGCTCGCCCTTCTTCTCCCGCCCGCCGCCCAGGTCGAGCACGGCCAGTCCCACCTCGGCGGCGTTGACCCGTTGGAGAAAGCCGTCGCTGGGGACCGGCAGCGGCTCGACCAGGCGGGCCTGGGGCAGGCGGTCCGGTTCGTCCACGAAGCGCACGTCACCGCCCTGCGCCTCGACCAGGGCGCGGAACTTCTGCCAGGCCGCGCCGCTGGCGATGGCCTGGACGGCCAGTTCCACCCCCTGCGCCGAGTCGGTGACCCGCCCGCCCAGCACCAGCATCTCCGCCGCCACCACCAGACAGTGCTCGCGCAGGTCGCCCGGCCCGGCCTCGTGCAGGAGGTCAATCGCCTCGCGCACTTCCAGCGCGTTGCCCACCGCCCAGCCCAGCGGCTGGTTCATGTCGGAGATCAGCGCGCGCATACGCCGGCCCAACCCCTTGCCGATGCGTACCATCGCCTCGGCCAGTTGGGCCGCCTCCGGCACTGTCTTGACAAACGCCCCACTGCCGACCTTGACGTCGAGCAGGATGCCGTCGGCGCCGGCAGCGATCTTCTTGCTCATGATCGAGCTGACCATCAGCGGCACGCAGGAAGTGGTGCCGGTCACATCGCGCAGGGCGTACAGTTTCTGGTCGGCGGGGGCCAGGTTGAGCGACTGGCCGGACAGGACGATGCCGATGCGCGCCAGTTGCTGCTTGAACTCCTGCGGCGAGAGGTCGGAGCGGTAGCCGGGAATGGACTCCATCTTATCGAGCGTCCCGCCGGTGAAGCCCAGCCCGCGCCCGGTCATCTTGCCCACCGGCAGGCCGCAGGCGGCGACGACCGGCGCGACGACCAGGCTGACCTTGTCGCCCACGCCACCGCTGGAGTGCTTGTCCACCACCACCGGTGCGACACCCTTCAGATCGAGCGTGTCGCCAGAGCGGGCCATCGCCATGGTCAGGTCGCGCGTCTCCCGGTCGCTCATGCCACGCAGGTAGACAGCCATCAGCCAGGCGGCGATCTGGTAGTCGGGGATCTCGCCGCTGGTGGCGCCCTGGACGAAGAAGGCGATCTCTTCGGCCGTCAGTTCCCCGCCGTCCCGTTTCTTGACGATGATGTCAACCGCGCGCATGGCTCCTCTCCCCTTGACTACCCTCCCGCAGGCTTCGAGCCTGCGGGAGAGTGCTTCGTAGCTATTCCAGCGTGAGGAGGACGCTGCTGCCTCCGCCTTCCGCGGCGCTGATCATGATGTTGAGCGTCCGGCTGCCGTCGCTCCACGTCTGCATCACCATGCTGCCGCCCAGGTCCTGATCGCTCTGGTTGGTCCATCCCAGGGTGGGCAGTTGGGTGCGGTAGAACCCGGCGACCGTGGCCGGGTCGTCGGTGGTGTTGAAGCTGATCATCGTGCCCATGAGCGTCAGCTCGGTCGCGCCGGGGTACTCCGGCAGCCCTTCGGGCATGCCGGTCGTCGCCCCTTCCGGCGGCGCGATGGTGATCGGCGCGTTGACGTCGTAGACATCGAACACCATGCTGGCATTGCCCAGCGTCCCGGAGCGGTCCTCGCGCCAGGTCATCGTGAAGCGGGTGACGAACTCCGACAGGCCGGACTGGCTGGCGACCCACATATCGGCCTGGACATCGGAGACGACTGCGCCGGTAGACAGGGCAGCGACCTCGGCGGGGGTGAGGTTCAACCGATAGTGGCGGGCGCGGAGGCCGTTGACTGTATCCTCGCCCACGTAGTCATAGCCGGCGCTGCCCGTGTAGGTAGCGGGGTCGAAGTCAATCTCCGACCCGAACTCCGTCATCGCCTCCTCGGTCGCTTCCGTCTGCATACAGGTATCGAGCATGCACGTCCACATCGTGTCGCCGATCTGGACCATCTCCAACGTCCCCTGCTCCGTGGTCGAGGTCATGACGATGCGCCGGGCAGCAGGGTCGCGGGTCACCTCCTGCTCCATCGTCATCGTCTCGGCGCTGCCGCCGTCCGGCAGCCACTCCCAGGTCATCCGCAGGCGGTAGCTATCCAGGTTCTCCAACGCGCCAGCGGTCACCTCCGGAGCCGGTTCCGTTTCGCCGGCCGGTCCCGTCGCCGCCGTCGGGCCGGTGGGTTGGGTTTGCCCGCCGGTCGCTGGCGCAGGCGTCTCGCCGCCGTTCCCGCCCCCGCCAACGGCGCAAGCCAGGCTGGCCAGGACCAGCAACGCAACCACAATCCAAAGCTGTCTTTTCATCGGAACCTCCATAACAGGAATAGATCAAGTATACCACGAACTGCGGAAGGAGCAACCACTTGTCCGATTGGTAGGTTGAACCTATAATGCTACCCAGGCATCAGTCCTGGCCTCACCCCTCCCCCCAACCGGAGGGTGCTGAAAAAGTCCCAGCCTGCACCGCAGAGACCGCCGAGGCAGCCGAGTTTTTTGATGATTCCTCCGCGTACTCTGCGGTCTCTGCGGTGAGAAAGATATTTTGAAGCACCCTCCTGGGCCGGGGATAGGGTGAGGTCAGCAAGTGAAACCGTTACACCCAACCCCGAAAGGCGGAATGGCGATGGAAAAAGCATCTCTGATCCTGACCGGCGGTGTCGTCGTGACGATGGATGAGCATTTCGCCCTGTTCGATCCGGGAGCGGTGGCGGTGCGGGACGGGGGCATCGTCGCCGTGGGGCCGGCCGAGCAGGTCGCCGCGGCCTGGGAGGCGGACGAGGTGGTGGACTGCGGCGGCCACGCGGTGATCCCCGGCCTGGTCAACGCCCACACCCACGCCCCGATGACTCTCGTGCGCGGCCTGGCCGACGACCTGCGTCTGGACGTCTGGCTAATGGGCTACATGATGCCGGTCGAGCGGGAGTTCGTCCGCCCCGACTTCTGCTGGCTGGGCGCGCAGTTGGCCTGTGCGGAGATGATCCGCTCCGGCGTCACCTGCTTCGGCGACATGTACTACTACGAGGAGGCCGTCGCCGACGCCACCGCCCAGGCGGGCATGCGCGCCGTCTGCGCCCAGTCCATCCTCAAGTTCCCCACCCCCGACGCACTCAGCTACGACGATGGGCTGCGGCTGGCCCAGGACTTCATCACCCGCTGGAAGGGGCATCATCTGGTCGTGCCGGCGGTCGGCCCGCACGCCGTCTACACGGCCACGCCGGAGATGCTCCAGGCCTGCGCGCAGCTGGCCCTCGCCCACGACGTGCCCCTGCACATCCACCTGGCGGAGACCGCCCAGGAAGCCCAGGATCACCGCACCGAGTTCGGCATGCCGCTGGTGCCGTGGGTCAAGAAACAGGGCCTCTTCGAGGCGAAGGTCACGGCCATGCACTGCATTCACCTGGACGAGGGGGAGCTGACCACGCTGCTGCACCACAACGTGGGCGTGGCCCACAACCCATCCAGCAACCTCAAGCTGGCCAGCGGCGTCGCGCCGGTGGCACGCATGACCCAACTGGGCCTGGCCGTCGGCATCGGCACCGACGGGCCGGCGAGCAACAACGACCTGGACATGTTCGAGGAGCTGCGCCTGGCTGCGCTGCTGGCCAAGGGCGTCACTTCCAATCCCACCGCCGTCCCCGCCCGCCAGGCGCTGGCGATGGCGACCATCCAGGGAGCGCGGGCGCTGCACGTCGCCCACCTGACCGGCTCCCTGGAGGTCGGCAAGCGGGCCGACATCGCCGTCGTCAACCTGGAGGAGCTGCACCTGACCCCACGCTTCCGGCGCGATCCCCACAGCATCTACTCGCTGCTGGTCTACGCGGCCAAGGGCAGCGACGTGCGCCACGTCCTCTGCAATGGGCGCTGGCTGATGCGCGACCGCGTCCTGCTGACGGTGGACGTCGAGTCGGTGCGCGCGCAGGCCGCCGAATTGGCGCACAAAATTGACCGCTTCCTCTCCGCCCGCGAGGAGAGCGTGTTGAGCAAACTGCTGGCCATCGGCGGCGTGGCTCAGGAGAAGACCTTCGAAGTGCAGGTCAAGGTCTACCTGAATGACTTCTCGCCCGTCGAGAGCGCGCTGGCCAGCGGGCAGTTCCCGGTGGTCCGGTTCACCCGCCGGCGGCAGTACGATACCTACTTCCTGTTCCACGACCCCGACCAAAGCCGGCTGCGCTACCGCGAGGACGAGGTGCTGGACGAGGCCGGGCGGGTGGCCGATGTGAGCTACCGGCTCACCCTGACCGGCCCGACCAAGGAGCGGGAGTTCAGCCACTCGGTGCTGCTCTCCCGCTCGCGCTTCGACGCCCGCGCCCCGCGCAGCCTGCGCTTCTACCGCGAGTACTTCCAGCCTGACGAGGAGTGGGAAGTCCACAAGAATCGCCAACGGTACAACATCCGCTACGGCGGCACCGATTTCGCCGTCAACCTCGACCAGATGACCAGGCCGGAGCTGCCGGGGGTGTTCCTGGAGGTGAAGAGCCGCACCTGGTCAGCGCAGGACGCCGAGCGGAAGGCGGAGCTGATCGCCGAGCTGCTCGTCCTGTTTGGCGTGGAGGAGCGCGACCTGGTGCGGCGGGAGTACCTGGAACTGGCGCGGGAGGCGGCGCGGCTGGCGCGATGAAGATGTCGGAGCGCACGGCTGTGCGCCCTGGTCAGCGCAGCGCGGCCTCCAGGAGTACCTGGCCGACCTCGGCGGCGCGGTCGGGATCTTCAGGGTGTTCCAGTAGCACGACCACAGCGTAGCGAGGAGCGCTCGCCGGGGCCACGCCGAGGAACCAGGCGTGCGGCGGGCGGCCCCGCCCGGCCACGGCGGTCCCCAGGTGGCCCACGACCTGGCTGCCATACGGCTGCCATACCGATAACAGGCCCTGGGCCAGAGCCGGAGAGATAACCTGCCGGGGCGTGCCCGCTCCCTCGCCGGGCTGCCACGCCCCCTGCAAGTCTTGCACCTGCCGCACCAGTCGCGGGACGGGCATCTCACCGTCGTTGGCCAGCGTGGCAGCGACCAGGGCCATCGTCAGCGGCGAGACGGTCAGGCTGCCTTGTCCTGCCGCCTCCAGCGCTGGGTCGCCGGGCGACCAATCCCCGGCCTCTGTGGGGATCTCCAGCGGCGGCGGCTCGGTCAGCCCCCAGCGGCTCACCGCCGCCAACAATCCTTCCGCCCCCAATTGCTCCCCCAGCGCAGCGAACGGGCCTGGGCAGGCGGCGCGGCAGGCCGCCGCCAGGTCGGCCATCGCCGGCGGTTGCCCCAGACAGCCGACGTCCGTCCCGTTCAGGCGCACCGTCGCCGTCAGCGCCGTTGCCAGGTCGGTCGGATAGGCCAGGCCGCGCCCCAGCGCCTCGGCCAGCACCACCGTCTCCAGCGCCGCGCCGGGCTGGTAGAGTCCCTGTGTGGCCCGGTTGACCAGGGGGGCCAGCGCATCCTCCCGCAGCGAGTCCCACTGCTCATCCAATCGCGCCGGGTCGAACGTGGGCGCCGAGGCCATTGCCAGCACCTCGCCGGTCTGCGCGTCCAGCAGCACGACCGCGCCGGCGCTGCCGGCCAGGGCCTGCTCCGCCTGTCGCTGCAGGTCGGCGTCGAGGGTCAATTGCACATCGCGCCCCTGCGGCGGGCGGTGCAACAGGTCGGCCCAGGCCGCCTCCCAGGCCGGGCGTCCCGCCTCGCCGCGCAGCTCCGTGTCGAAAGCAGCCTCCACTCCGCCGGTGCCGTAGCGCAAGCTGGCGTAGCCGACGACCGGCGCCCCCTCCAGCAACGGATAGGTACGGGTCACCAGTCCGGTGGGTCCGATCTCCACGCCGGCCAGCACCTCACCGTCGCGGTCCAGGATCTGCCCGCGGACCAGGCGCTGCTCGTACTCGACGCGGCGGGGGTTGTCCTCACGGGCCTCCAGCCAGCCGGCGCGGGCCACCGACCAGTAGCCGACGGTCGCCGCCAGCAGGGTCAGGGCCATGATGAGCGCGCAGGCGACGTGGAGAGGAGG
>DAOTYW010000061.1:0-4354 GCA_034434755.1 Anaerolineae bacterium
CGCCACCTGCTGCCGGTCCTGCCATTCCTGTTCGTTCTTGTCTCGCGTCCTGCATCCCGCATTCTGCATCTTGCGTCCTACCCACAGCCCACGCACCACGCACCACGCACCACGCTTCACGTTTCACGTTTCACGCTTCACGCTTCACGTCTGACCCTCTCCGCCCTCCTCCTCTGGCTCATCGTCGGCACGCTGCGCATCTCCCCCAACGACCTGGCCTTCTTCAACGAACTGGCCGGCGGGCCGGCGGGCGGGTATCGCTACCTGGTGGACTCCAACCTGGACTGGGGGCAGAACCTCTGGCAGTTGCGCGACTGGATGGCGGCGAACGGCGTCGAGCGGGTCTATTACGCCCACTTCAGCCCGGCCAACCCGGCGGTCTACGGCATCCAGGCCGACTTCCTACCGCCCGACCCGCGCGCTCTGCCCTTCGCGCCGCTCGACCCCGCGCCCGGCGTCTACGCCATCGGCGCGACGGCGCTGCAGGGGGCCTACACGCCCGACGTCAACACCTACGCCTGGTTCCGCACCCACGCGCCGACCGCCCGCCTGGGCTACGCGCTGTTCCTGTATGAAGTGCCAACCCGCACAGCGCCCGCCTGGGCCTCCGTCTGCGCCGACCCGCTGCCGGCGCTTTCCCCGCAGGCCGTGCGCGCCGACCTCGGTCGGCCCGCTCTGCGCGTCTTGCTGCCGGACTGTCGGCAGGGCTGGGCCTATCCGACCGGGGCGGGAACGGTCGTACTCCCGCCGGACGCCGATCCTCCGCCCGGCGCAGCGCTGGAGGCGCAGGCGCGTCACGCCGACGGCCGGCCCGCCTACACCGTCTACCGCGTCGCCGGCGACGCGCCTACCCCCGCGCAGCCATCCGCCGGCGTGACCGTGGACGGCCCGCTGGAGTTCCTCGGCCACCAGCTCCAGCCGACCACCGCCCACCCCGGCGAGACGGTCGAGCTGTGGACGTTCTGGCGGGTCGTGGAATCGCCACGGCGGCTGCTCTCGCTGATGGGCCACCTGCTGGGCGCGGACGGCGCGCTCGTCGCCGCCGCGGACGGCCTGGCGCTGCCCATCGAGCAGTGGCAACCCGGCGACATCATCGTCCAGCGCCATCAACTCCTCGTGCCACCGGGAACCCCGCCGGGCCCGCTGCAGGTCGAGACGGGGGCCTACTGGCTGGACACGATGGCGCGCTGGCCGCTGCGCCTGCCCGACGGCACAGCCGCTGACCATCTGTCGCTGGACACGATCACGATTCTGCCGTAGAATCACCGTTATGACCCTTTCGATCATCGTTCCCTGCTACAACGAGGCCGACAACGTCCCGCTGCTCGCCGAGCGTCTCTTCCCGGTGATCGAGGAACTGGAGCGCGGCGGCCCGGTCGAGCTGATCCTGGTGGACGACGGCAGCCGCGACGACACGCTGGCGCGGCTGAACCAGCTCGCCGCCACGCGACCGAACGTGCAGGTGGTCCATCACGAGCGGAACCAGGGCCTGGGTGCGGCGCTGCGCACCGGCTTCGCCCACGCTCACGGCGACGTGGTCGTCAGCACCGACAGCGACGGCACGTATCCGTTCGCCGAGATCCCCCGTCTGCTGGAGCGACTGACGCCCGAGGTGGACATCGTCACCGCCTCGCCGTACCATCCGCAGGGCGGCGTCGAGGGCGTGCCGCGCTACCGGCTGGTGCTCAGCCAGGGCGCCTCGTTCCTCTACCGCCTGCTGCTCGACCCGCGCCTGCACACCTACACGGCCATGTTCCGCGCCTGCCGGCGGGAGGTGATCGAGCGCGTCCCCTCAGCAGCGACCGGCTTCCTGATGCCGGCCGAGTTCATCGCCAACGCGATCCTGATGGGCTACCGCGTGGCCGAGTTCCCCACCGTCCTGCACGTGCGGCGGTACGGACAGTCCAAGGCCCGCGTGGCGCGGATCATCCTGGCCCACCTGCGCTTCCAGGCCGGGCTGGTCTGGCGGCGGCTGGTGCGCGGCGAGGGGCGGCGATGAAGAAGGTCGTCACCCTGGTCGGCACGCGGCCGGAGCTGATCAAGCTCTCGCCGGTCATCCCACTGCTGATGGCGCGCTTCGACCATCGCCTGGTCCACTCCGGCCAGCACTACAGCTACGCCATGGACGCGGTCTTCTTCGAGGAGCTGCAGTTGCCCGCGCCCGACCACCGGCTGGAGGTGGGTTCGGGGTCGCACGGTGAGCAGACGGCGGCAATCATGACCCGTTTCGAGCGCGTCCTGCTGGACGAGCGGCCTGCCGCCGTCGCCGTCCTGGGGGACACGAACACGACGCTGGGCGGGGCGCTGGCGGCAGCCAAGCTGCACGTGCCGGTGGCCCATCTGGAGGCCGGCTGCCGCTCCTTCAACCGACGGATGCCGGAGGAGATCAACCGCGTCGTCGCCGACCACGTCTGCGACTGGTGCTTCGCGCCGGGCGAGCGCGAGCGCGAGAACCTGCGGCGCGAGGGCATCCCGGACGAACGGATCGCCGTCGTCGGCTCGACCGCCATTGACGCCTGCCTGCGCAACGCGCCGCTGGCCGCCGGGCGGACGGTGCTGGGCGACCTGGGCCTATCCGCCGACCAGTACGTCCTGCTGACCCTGCACCGCGCCGAGAACACCGTCCCGGAGGTGCTGAGCGGCCTCATGCGGGCGATCCACACCCTGGCGCAGCGCTGGTCGTTCGTCTTCCCGCTCCATCCGCGCACGAAGGAGGTGCTGGCCGGGCTGCGACTCGACGGCCACCCCAACCTGCGCCTGACCGATCCGCTGGGCTACCTGGACATGCTGCAGCTGATGACCCACGCCCGCGCGGTGATGACCGATTCGGGCGGCGTGCAGGAGGAGGCGGCGGCGCTGGGCGTGCCGCTGCTCGTCGTGCGGCAGGAGACCGAATGGATGTACCTGGTCGAGGCGGGCGCGGCGGCGCTGGTCGGCAACACGTTCGAAGCGGTGATCGAGAAGGCGACGCCGCTGCTGGCGCAGGGCCGGGCCGCCTTCCGCCGGGTGGACGTGGGCCCGCAGCGCGGCGCGGCGGAACGGATCGTCTCTGGGCTGGCGAGATGGCTGGGGGGATGAGACGACCGACGGCCGACCACCGACCACCGACCACTGACCACGCAACACGCAACACGCGATTCCCGATCCGCGCCCTGGTCGTCTTCCTCCTCCTGCTCTTCTTCCTCCAGGTGGTCACCGCCGCCACGCAGACCTCGCTGACCAGCGACGAGGGGCCGCAGTTGACCAGCGGTTACGCCTACCTGGTCACCGGCGACCCACACCTGATCGAGTTCGACGGCCACCCGCCGCTGGCCAAGCTGTTCGCCGCCCTGCCGCTGCTGTTCGTGCCCGACCTGGGCTCCCCCGCCGACACGCCGGCCTGGTCCTCGGACGACCCCTACAGCCTGATCTGGGTGACGCAGCAGTTCTTCTACCCCTACCGTCCGCTCGACCGGCTGCTCTTTCCGGCGCGGGTCATGGTCGCGCTGCTGGGGGTGCTGCTGGGGGCGCTGGTCTACCGCTGGGCCGCCGACCTGTTCGGCCCCGTCGCCGGGCTGCTGGCGCTGGCGCTGGTGGTCTTCGACCCCAACCTACTGGCCCACGCCGGCCTGGCGACCAACGACATAGCCGTCACCGTGGGCTGTTTCGCGGCGATGTACACCTTTTGGCGTTTCCTGCGCCGCCCGACCGTCCCCCGCACCCTCCTGGCCGGTCTGGTGCTCGGCCTGGCCCTGGCGACCAAACTCAACGCCCTCCTGCTCGTCCCGCTGCAGGGGTTGACGGCGCTGAGTTGGCTCGTGTCTCGCCAACCACTGACCACTGACCACCGACCACTGACCACTGACCACCGACCACTGACCACGCACCACGCACCACGCACCACGCGATTCGCCATCTCCTGCGCCCTGATCTGGCTGACCGCCGCTCTGACACTGTGGGCCAGCTACGGCTTCGAGCTGCGCACGCTGCCGGGCGGGACGTTCCCCCTGCCCGCCGGGACCCACCTGCTGCTCTGGCAGCGCGTGCTCCGGGCGACCGGCGGTGGGCATCCCAGCTTCCTGATGGGCCAGATTTCCACCACGGGCTGGTGGTATTACTTCCCCGTCGCCTTCGCCATCAAAACCCCGCTGCCCACGCTGTTGGCGCTGCTGGCGGCGGTGGCGGCGTTCATCGTCGGTCGGCGCCGTCACTGGGCCGACGAGCTGACACTGCTCGGCTTCGCGCTCCTGTACACCGTCGCCACGATGTTCACCCGCCTGAACATCGGCTACCGCCACCTGCTGCCGGTCCTGCCATTCCTGTTCGTTCTTGTCTCGCGTCCTGCATCCCGCATTCTGCATCTTGCGTCCTACCC
>DAOTYW010000062.1:0-4777 GCA_034434755.1 Anaerolineae bacterium
ACTGCTCACCCTCCCGCAGGTTTGGGCGCAATGGGCAGCCCAAATCGCACTGCCATGGCCACTCCGATGCGTTGCTCGGTCACTTCCGAACCTGCGGGAGGGTGAGCAGTGACTGCACCCGCACGTCTTCGATATCCAATCCATCTTCCTGATCAAAGCGATCGGTGTGTTCGATCTACGGGCGGTGGCGCCACTCCGTGTAGACAGTTCGTGCATCTTGGGCAGTCTGGATCGGTATAGTGGGTGAAGGCCACACGCAGTTTCAACGCAAAGGGAACGGTTGCCCATTCGTCACAACTTAGGCCAAGCCGCCGTGGGCTAAACCCCCACGGCTCAAAGCGAAAGCCTGCTCCGCAGGCTCACACAGCCCCCGAAGGGGGCTTCAGCTATGAGCCCGCCGGTTTAGCGGGGGGCGGAAGCCGCAAAGCGGCGATTTCCGGGGCAAGCCGGGCCTTAAGTTGTGAACGATGATACCTGGGGACAATCGTCGCGGTTCACGAAGTCCCATGGGCTATTGTACCACAAAGTGAGCGAAAGAGCGGTCAACGGATTCTGGGAGCGGATTGAACGGATCGGCGGCTCGCAGGCAGTGACTTCCGTTCAATCCGTTCCGGAAATCCGTTGACAGAGTCCTGCGCTTGCGGCGCGCCGGCAGTTGTTGTACAATCCATCTCACCGCAGGAGACATGATGGGCATCGTCAAAGCATCGGCCAGGGAAACCGGAGGCGGTCTGGTTTGCGACCTGCATACGCACACCCTCTACTCCGGCGACTCCCTGACGTCTCCCGCCGCGTTCCTCGCCGCCTGTGCTCGCCAGGGTCTGGACCGCGTCGCTGTCACCGACCACAACACCATCGCCGGAGCGCTCCGGCTGAAGGAGCTGGACCCGCAGCGGGTAATCGTCGGCGAGGAGATCCGTACCACGGCCGGCGAACTGATCGCCTACTTCCTGAGCCAACCGGTCGCGGCGGGACTCTCGCCTGAGGAGACCATCGCCGCCGTCCGCGCCCAGGGCGGCGTGGTCGGGGCATCTCACCCCCTCGATCGGGTCCGACGCGAGGCGCTGCGATACCCGGCACTGCTGCCGCTGTTGGGGCAGTTGGACTTCCTGGAGACGTTCAACGCTCGCTGCGTCTTCCCGGCGGACAACCGCGCCGCTCACGCACTGGCGCTGGAGGCTGGCCTGCCGATGACCGCCGGCAGCGACGCTCACTGCCCCTGGGAGCTGGGCCGCGCCGTGACAATTCTGCCGCCGTTCGACTCCCCGTCGTCGTTTCTGGACAGCCTGCGCGCCGGGCGCATCCAGGGGCGGATGAGCCCTGTCTGCATACACTTCGTCTCCAGGTACGCCAAGCTAGCCCGGAAGTTGGGATGGGTTTCCCCGCCGGGCGTCGAGTGACCGCAGTCGTGCTCAAGGAGGGTTGACATGGACTTGCTGATCGCCGGAATCGTTATCCTGCTGCTCGCCGTCGTGCCGATGGTGCTCTACGCCCTCGTGCTCTGGTGGTTCGACCGCTATGAGAAGGAGCCGCTGGGCCTCATCATCGCGGCGTTTCTGTGGGGGGCCGTCCCTGCCGTTATCTTCTCCCTGATCGCCCAGCTCCTGTTCGACATCCCGATCTCCAACCTGGTCCGGCCTGGGATCGGATCGGAACTGCTGGAGGCCAGCCTTATCGCCCCGTTGACGGAGGAGCCGTTCAAGGGCCTGGCGCTGCTGTTGCTGGTGCTCTTCTTCCGCCGCGAGATTGACAGTCCGATTGACGGGGTGCTCTACGGTGGGCTGGTGGGGTTCGGATTTGCGGCCACGGAGAACGTCTTCTACTTCATTGATGCCTATTCGCAACAGGGACTGGGTGGGGTGCTGGAGCTTTCGCTCTACCGCGCGGCGCTCTTCGGCCTCAACCACGCCCTCTTCACCGGCTGCACCGGCCTGGGATTGGCGGTCGCCCGCACCTCGCCCCGCTGGCCGATCAAGATCATCGCGCCGTTGGTGGGATTGGGCGCGGCCATAGCCCTGCACGCCATCCACAACACCGGGGCGAGCCTGGCCGGTTCACTCTGCTGGCCGCTGCTGGTCAGCCTGGCCTCCGATTGGCTGGGGGTGCTGGCGCTGGTCGGTATCCTGATCTGGGTCTCTGTCCGCGAGCAACAGACGATCATCCGCTACCTGGCCGACGAGGTGCAGGCCGGCGCGCTGAGCCAGCGGGACTACTTCGTTATCCAGTCCTACTGGCGGCGGGTGGGCGAGCGGCTGCGGGCGCTGTTCCAGGCGAACTTCGGCCGCTGGTTGCGGCTGGGCCGGTACTACCGCCTGGCGACGGAACTGGCCTTTGCCAAGCAGCGCTGGGTGGCGTTCGGACGGGAGCCGGATTCGGCCCGACGGATCGAGGCGCTGCGCCGGCAGTTGTACGAACTGCGCAAGACGTTATAGGGCGAGGCCCATGCCTCGCCCCCCCACGCGGGGTTACAGCAACCCAACCTGGCTGTAATCCCCCAAATTGAGCTTGATCGCCTTCGGCTTGATCGGCGAGCGGTTGAGCGTAACGTCGCGGCCGATCAGGCTGTCCTGGATGCGCACCGGGATGTCGCGGATGGTGCTGTTCTCCAGGACGATGGAGCGCTCGATCTCGCTGCCCTCGACCCGCACATCGTGGTAGATGGACGTGAAGGGGCCGATGTAGGAGTTGACGATCCGCGTGCGCTCGCCGATGATCGTCGGCCCGCGGATGACGCTGTTGATGATCTCCGCCCCCTTCTCCACCGTCACCCGGCAGTCCACCTCCGAATCCCGATCCACGTATCCCTCGATGACCGGCACCAGCTCCTCCAGCACCATGCTGTTCGCTTCGAGCATGTCGCCGGGCTTGCCGGTGTCGATCCACCAGCCACGGTGGACGTAGGGGAAGACCTGGTAGCCGTGCGACACCAGCCACTGGATCGCGTCGGTGATCTCCAGCTCGCCGCGCCAGGAGGGTTGAATCTCGTCGGTCGCCTGGTGGATGTGGTGGTCGAACATGTAAATGCCGACCAGGGCCAGGTCGGAGGGCGGCTCTTTGGGTTTCTCGATCAGGCGTACCACCCGTCCTTCTCCGTTCAGCTCTGCCACGCCGTACTGTTCGGGGTGCTCGACGCGGGTGAGGACAATTTGGGCGTTCCAGGCGGAGCGCTGGAACTGGGACACGAGCTCGCTGATGCCGCCCTGGATGACGTTGTCGCCGAGGAACATGACGAACGGGTCGTCGCCCAGGAAATCGCGGCTCACCTTGACGGCGTGAGCCAGTCCCAGGGGCTGTTCCTGGACGATGTAGGTGATCTGCGCCCCCCATCGTCCGCCCCGCCCGACGGTTGTGCGGATCTCCTCGCCCGTATCGCCGACGACGATGCCAATGTCAGTGATGCCGGCGTCGCGGATGGATTCGATGACCCGGAAGAGGATCGGTTTGTTGGCGACGGGGATGAGCTGTTTGGCGCGGGTGTAGGTGAGGGGGTAGAGGCGGGTGCCTTTCCCCCCGCTGAGGATCAGGCCTTTCACACAGCGCCTCCTTTTCGCACGGAGTTTGGTGTGGGACAGGCTTCAGCCTGTCCTACGCGCCGTAGTAACCGCCCAACGAGGTATCCAGGCGGGCGTTGGTCAGCACGGTGCCGACCAGGCGGATGTGCACGCGCTCCAGTAGCTCCCGCGCCCGCTGGGCATGGTCGCGGCGGGTGCGGCCCGCGCTGATGACCAGCAGCACCCCGTCCACCTTCGTGCCCAGCACGGCAGCATCGGTGACGGCGACGACTGGCGGGGCGTCGAAGAGCACGACATCGGCGCGGGCGCGCAGGGCGGCGATCACCTCCTCCATACGCCGCGACCCCAACAGGTCAGCCGGGTTGGGGGGCAGCGGGCCGCTGGGGAGGATCGCCAGGTTATCCACGCCGCTCGTCACCAGCGGTGGGCTCTCCAGCGTTCCCGGTTCGACGAACATCGTCGTCAGGCCGCGGCTGTTGTCCACCCCGAAGATCTCGTGCAGGCTGGGCCGGCGCAGGTCGGCGTCCACCAGGATCACTCGCCGCTCCCCCTGGGCCATCGTCACCGCCAGGTTGGCCAGGGTGGTGGACTTGCCCTCGCCGGGCGCGGCGGAGGTGACCACCAGCGTCTCGATCGGCCTGTCCAGCGCCGCGAAGGTCAGGTTGGTGCGCAACGTCCGGTAGGCCTCGGCGGCGGGGGAGCGGGGATCGGTCAATGTCACCAGGTTTGGTTGGTTGGTCATTTCTGTCCTCCTGGACCTCCGAGGTCTGCCGTTACCCGTCCGCCGGGGGCACCGTGCCCAGGACGGCGACGCCGAGCCAGCGTTCGACGTCGCTGGCGGTGCGGACAATGCCGGATTCCACCCACTCAAGGAAGAAGATGACGACAGCGGCGACCAGCACGCCGAAAACGGCACCGGCGGCCAGGATGATCATCCGGCGCGGCGGCCACGACTGGGTGTAGGTGGGCTCGTCGCGCAGTTGCGCGTAGACGCGGTCCTCCTTGCGCTGACGCTGGTTGTCGCTATCCCGCCACTCCAGGAGCAGCGTGGCCCAGGTGCGGGCGATCCGGTTGGCCTGCTCCCCGTCGGTATCCTCGACCTCGATGCGGATGACCATGCGGTCGTCCTCGGCGGCGAACCGGACGTTGCCGCGCAGTTGTTCAGGCGTCATGTCCAGGCGCAGCCTTTCGATGACGTCGGAGGCCCAGTCATTGGAGTCGGCCACGGTCATGTAGGAGCGCAGCAGCCACTTGGCCGACTGGGT
>DAOTYW010000063.1:0-1621 GCA_034434755.1 Anaerolineae bacterium
TCAGCAGGCCGCCAGAGGACAAGCCCTGGCGGCCTGCTACACGCCAGGACTACATCTTGGCCTTGCCGCGGCCCGTCTCGACGCGTTTCCAGGCCACGACGACGGCAACGGTGATGATCACCGCGATGATCACCTCCGCGATCGCCTGCGGGATGATCGGCGGGATCGCCGCCAGCGGCAGATAGCCGCGGATCACGGCCATGCCCAGGACCAGCACGGTATTGGTCAGTGTGCCGACAATGGCGGCCATAATGAGCGCGAGATACTCGTTCGTCTTCTTCAGACCGGCATAGGTAAAGTAGGCGGTGATGCCGATGAAGATGCGCGGGAGGATGGCCACCAGCGGGTCCTTGAACAGCGGCGTCGTCGCCTGGAGGAAGCTGAAGATACCGAAGATGGTGCCAACGATAGCGCCGACGAGCCAGCCTTCCATCACGCCGCCGATGATCGCCGGTACGTGCATGATGGTGGCGTTGCCCGCCAGAGTGGGCACCGGGATGAACCCCAGGCGCGTCCAGCCCAGCAGGATCGCGATCGCTGCCAGCACGCCAGAGACCACGATCTTGCGCACAGAAAACCTTCTCTCCTCCACGGCTATTTTTTCCTCCTCTCAAAGTGGCATCTCGTGACTCGATCTTGGGGCCGGCTCTCCCGGCCTGGGTATGGGACAGGCGAACGTCTGGAACTCTGGGCTGCGCTTCAATCCATGGGCACCTCCTGGATACCCGCCCGTCGAATGTGCCTAGCCCTGCCCGGCCGGGACATCGCCCAGGGATTCCGCCTGCCGGGCCGCTCGCACGACCGCCTGGGCCAGCACTTCGGCTGCCGCCGTGCCGATGACCGTCGGGTCGCCGCCGCTCCCCTTCTTCGGCGGCCTGCCTGTCGCCAGAGCGAAGATGGTGTCCCCATCCAGCATGGTATGCACCGGACGGATGGTGCGCGCCAGGCCGTCGTGGGCCATCTGGGCCACCTTGTTCGCGCCCTCTTTGGTCAGAAAGGCGTTCGTGGCGACGACGCCGATGGTCGTGTTGGCGAAACCCAGCACCGTCTGTCCCAGCTCTCCCTCCATCAGCCTGACCGTGTTGGCGAAGCCGCCGACCAGCGGTTTGCGCGTGCCGGCGATGATCGCGCCATTTTCCGGGTCCACCACGTCGCCAAAGGCGTTGACAGCGACGATGGCCCCGACGACGATCCCCTTGCCGATCCTGACGCTGGCCGTGCCCAGGCCGCTCTTGGTGGCGAACTTGGGGCCCAGCAGCTTGCCCACCGTGGCCCCGGTGCCCGCCCCCACCGAACCCTCGGCCACCGGGCCGTCGGTTGCATCCTGGCAGGCCTGGTAGCCAGCCGCGGCGTCGGGCCGCGCTTTGGGGTCGCCGATGGTCAGGTCGAATAACACCGCCGCCGGGACGATGGGCACCACCCCCACGCCGACATGGAAGCCGATGCCGTGTTCCTCCAGCCAACGCATCACTCCACCGGCCGCGTCCAGCCCGTAGGCGCTGCCGCCGCTGAGCACGACGGCGTGCACCTCCTGCACCAGGTTGAGCGGGCGCAGCAGGTCGGTCTCGCGGGTGCCGGGGGCTGAACCGCGCACGTCCACCCCGCCCACCGCCCCGCCCTC
>DAOTYW010000064.1:0-2083 GCA_034434755.1 Anaerolineae bacterium
GCCGACGACGATGCTGCGGAAGCGGATCGGGTGCGGGAACAGGCGCGCCATCTCGAAGCGCTCGACCATCTGCGAGTTGGCCGAGGCGGGCAGCAGCAGCCAGATGAACAGCAGGAAGGTGTTGACAGCGATCACCACCTCGTACGCGGCATCTGGGGAAAGCAGGATCAGCCCCACGGCCAGCCCCGCACCCATGAGCACGAACATCGGCAGGGTGAACGCGAACGACAGCCCGCGCATCAGCAGGCCCAGCACGCGCAACCGATCACTCGTGCGTCGGCTGCGGAATATGGAGAGGGTCAGCCTCCACTGAAGCCACAGGAGATGCTTGAGTTCTGTGATCACCTGCTCTGCCCCCGCGCCTCCGTCAACCAGGCCAGCAGTTCCTCGCTCTTCACCTCAGCCCCGACGGTGCGGATGAAGACGTCCTCCAGCGGGGCGTCATCGGGCAGGCCGGCGCGCTGACGCAGCGCGTCCAGACTGCCCAGGCCGACCAGTTGTCCCTTGTTGATGATCCCCACCCGGTCGCAGAACTGCTCGGCCAGCTCCATCACATGGGTGGAAAAGAAAACCGTCGTCCCGCGTTGGGCGACCATTTCGCGCAGCACTTCCTTGATCGCCCGCGTGGAGATGGGGTCTATCCCCTCGAACGGCTCGTCCAGGAAAAGGATCTCCGGGGCGTGGATGAGGGCGCAGGCCAGCGCGGTCTTCTTGCGCATGCCGTGCGAGTAGTCGAGGATCATCTTATCCGCGCTGGCGGTCAGCTCGAGCACCTCCAGCAGCGGCGGGATGCGCCGTTGGATCTCCGCGTGGCTCAGCCCGTGCAGCCGGCCGACCAGTTCGATCTGCTCGCTGGCGCTGAGCCGCTCGTAGAGGCTGAGGCCTTCGGGGACGACGCCGATGCGCCGCTTGACCTCCAGCGGCTGCTTGATGATGTCGAAGCCGCCGACGCGGGCCGTGCCGGCGGTCGGCGGAAGCATGCTGATCAGCATATTGATCGTGGTGGACTTGCCGGCGCCATTGGGCCCCAGGAAGCCGAAGATCACCCCCCGTGGCACGGTCATGGTCAGCCGGTCCACCGCCGTCAGTTCGCCGAAGCGGCGGGTCAAATTCTCGCTCTCGATAGCGATGTCACCGTTCATGGTTGGGATACCACCAGCAGCTCGGCGTTGTCGAAGTAGGCGGCCATGGAAGAGGCAGAGTACTCCGGCTCGGCGAAGAAACAGACGGTCACCCGCCCATCGGCCCCCACTGTCACATCCGGCGGGCGGAGGGTGATGATGTCCATGGACTGATCAATGACCTGCGTGGCGCTCCATCGTCCGCCGTCACAGGCCGCCCGGCCGCGGGGATCGATGCCCGCCCGGACGCGGATCCCGCCCGACATAGAAAAGCCGCGCGCCTGGATCGTGAAACGCACCTGCGCATCGGGGCTGACGGTGATCGTCTGATAGACGATGACGTTGAAGCGCAGGTACTGATGGCCGGGTTCGATCTGCAGCGTGTTGCCGGTGATGAAACGGCGCACGTCGTCCGCGGCCTTGAAGTGGGGGATGTAGTAGGAAACCTCCGGGACGAACTCGTCGCCCGGATTCCAGTTCTGGAAGGCGGTGTACTCCCAACCGGGGATCGAGTAATCGTGGATGGTATCGAACGTCCCGTTCGTCACCTGAACCAGTTGCGGAGTGGGGGTAGCGGAGGGGGTCGGCGTGTTCGTCGGCAGCACGGTGATCGGCACCGGCGTGCGCGTGGGTATCCGCGTCGCCGTCGGTCGCGGGGTGGGCGAGGGCGCGGTGGTGGGAGAAGAGGTCGGCGTCCAGGTAGGGGGCAGAGTTGGCGTGGTCGTTTCGTATACGTCCCTCGGCGTGCCCGGCCGAATGAGCCGTGGGGTGAGGATCATCCCGGCAACCAGCCCACCCAGGATGATGCAGTCGGCCAGGCCCAACAGGACGATCACCAACCACTGTTTGCGGCTCATATTCCTCCTCCTTGTGGTGGATCGCTAGATATAGTTCAGCTCCCGCGCCGCCTGGGTCAGTTCATCGCGGTAGCGGGGATGGGCAATGCTGATCAGTTCCTGCGC
>DAOTYW010000065.1:0-5035 GCA_034434755.1 Anaerolineae bacterium
GTCTGCGCGCTGACGATCCGCGACCAGATCATCCACCCGACGATCAACCTGGAGTTCCCCGACCCGGAGTGCGACCTGGACTTCGTGCCGGGCGCAGCACGGCGCGCCGACGTGCGGGTCACGCTCTCCAATTCCTTCGGCCTGGGCGGGCAGAACGCCTGCCTGGTGCTGCGACAATTCGAGGAGTGAAATGCGCATTTCCGCCAACGAGAAAGGGATCGAACGCCGCCAGAAGATCGGCAAGACCAGCACGCTCCTGGGGTTCCTGTTCCTTATCGCCGCCGTTGTCTTCTCTTTCATGCGCCTGAGCAGCGCCCTGCTGATGCAGGCGGGCTTCCTGGCCGCGATGGTGCTCGGCGTGGCGCTGTCGTTCATCGGCGGGTACTACGGGGAGCGGTTCGTCGGCCCCCAGGCCCACCACGTCAAGGTGCGCGAGGCGCTCAAGCGGCTCGACCATCAGTACGTGCTCTTCCAGTACGCCCTGCCTGTGCCGCACGTCCTGCTGGGCCCGGAAGGGCTGACGGTGATCGTGGTCAAATCGCAGCCCGGCACGGTGACCTACGCCGACGGCAAATGGCAGCACCGTCAGCGGCTCAAGTTCATGCGCCAACTGGCCGGTCAGGAAAGCCTGGGCGTGCCGGACGAGGAAGTCCAGCTCCAGGTCCAGAAACTGAAACGCTTCCTGGCCGGGCGCCTGCCGGAGGTGGACGTGCCGGTGCGCGGGGTCGTGCTGTTCGTCCATCCCGAGATCCAGCTCTCGTTGGACAACCCGCCGCTACCGGTGTTCCCAAGCGGGCGGGAGCTACGGGCCTGGCTGCGCGGGCCGGGGGTGGGAAAGCCGCTGCCCGCCGGGGTGAAGCGCCAGGTGGAGGAAGCGCTCCTGGGCGGGTCAACGACGACGGAAGATGGCGAATGAAGAAAGGACAGCAACGGGCGCAACGCAAGCAGTCGAAGCGCGAGCAGAAGAAACGTCAGCAACGTCATCTGCAGCGCTCGCAGGGAAAGACAGCGCTGCTACGAGCGGCGGCCCGCTGGCCCCTCTACGAGTGCATGATGACCAAAGATTGGCAGAGCACGGGGACCATTATCCAAATCACAGTCGCCCGCCGCTCACCTGCGGGAGAGATCCTCTGTGGTGTGTTCCTGGTGGACCTGGGCTGCCTGGGCGTCAAAAATGCCTTCCCAAGCAAGGTCTTTTCCTCGGTGCAGGACTATCGTCGCGATCTGTTCAGTAGCCTGGCGGAACATCAAGAAATGGTGCCTGTTGACCTGAACCTGGCGGCCAAGGTCATCCGCGAGGCCGTTGCCTACGCCCGCAGCCTGGGCTTCGCCCCCAATCGGGACTATGCCGACACGGCACTGCTGTTGGGAGAGGCTGATCCCGATGCCTGTGACGTTCCGATCCCTCTGGGCAGCGAGGATGGAAAACCGTTCTTCATCGCCGGCCCCTACGACAACGTACCCCGCATCCTGGCCCAGTTGAGGCGGGCGGTGGGAGAGGGTAACTTCTATTTCCTCGCCCCACTGGTGACTGATTTTGGGGACGAAGAGGACAGGTACGGCGATTTGGACAGCGTTCAGTTCCTGGAGTGATCCGGCCGCCGGCCAGGAGGAGCGCCGCTGCGGGGGCCAGCCTCCGGCCATGCCCCAACAAGGCGTGTGACGAGGAAGCAGAGGTGGAACGGGCAGAGTACGAGGTCATGTACCGCGTGGAGGACTCCCTCTGGTGGTACCGAGGGATGGAAGCCATCAGCCGGGCCGTCCTGGAGCGCACCTGTGGCCGCGGTTATGAGCTGAGGATCCTGGACGCTGGCTGTGGCACCGGCGCGGTGCTAGGCTACCTGGCCGACTACGGGACAGCGGTGGGGATGGATTTCTCGCCCCACGCGCTGCGCTTCAGCCGCCAGCGCGGCCACGCCCGGCTGACCGGTGGGTCGGTCAATGCCCTGCCCTTCGCCGACGGGAGTTTCGATCTGGTGACCTCGTTCGACGTGCTGTGTGTCAACGGGGTGGATGATGGCCAGGCCCTGCGCGAGTTCCGCCGCGTGCTCGCGCCGGGCGGTTGGGCCTTCCTGCGCCTGCCGGCCTACAACTGGCTGCGCGGCGCGCACGATCGGGCGGTGAACATCCGCCACCGCTATACCGCCGCCGACGTGCGCCAACGATTGACCGACGCCGGCCTGCTGGTCGAACACCTCAGCTACGCCAACATGTGGCTGCTGCCGCTGGCCGTCGCCAAGCGCTGGGCCGAACGGCTCTTCCCCCGCCAGCGGGGCTCCGACCTGACCCTCGACATCGGCCCGCTGAACGGGCTGTTTCGGGCGATCCTCTCCAGCGAGGCGCGGTTGGTGGCCGGGCCGGGGCTGCCGTGCGGCTTGACTGTGGTCGCGGTCGCCCGCCGACCTGCATAACCCGAACCCAGGTCAGAGGTATGGAGAAGCTTCCCAGCATCACCGCTTTCTTCCCCGCCTACAACGACGGCGGGACGATCGCCAGCATGGTCGTCACGGCGATCACGACCCTGCGTCAACTGACCGACGACTACGAGGTGATCGTCGTCAATGACGGCAGCGGCGACTACACCGCTGAGGTGTTGGAGGAGCTGGCGACCCGCTACCCGCAACTGCGCGTCATCCATCATCCGCAGAACCGCGGCTACGGGGCCGCCCTGCGCACCGGCTTCGCCAACGCCAGCAAGGAGTGGGTCTTCTACACCGATGGCGACGCCCAGTATGACCCCCACGAGCTGACGGCGTTGGTGGCGGCGCTGCGCGAGGGCGTGGACGTGGTCAACGGCTACAAGATCGTCCGCCACGACCCGCTCAGCCGGCGCATCATCGGCCGCCTCTACCACCATTTCGTCCGCCTGATCTTCGGCTTCAAGCTGCGCGATGTGGACTGCGACTTCCGCCTCATCCGCCGCTCGCTCTTCGACGCGGTGCGCCTGGAGAGCGATAGCGGAACGATCTGCCTGGAGATGGTCAAGAAGTTCCAGGACGCCGGCTTCGTCTTCGCCCAGGTGCCGGTGCATCACTACCACCGTCAGTACGGCGTCTCGCAGTTCTTCAACTGGCGGCGACTGCTGCGCACCGCCCGCCAACTGGCCGTCCTGTGGTGGAAGCTGGTCGTGCGCAAGGAACACCGCCGCTGAGCAATGACCAGTGGTCAATGACCAATGCCCAATGGCGATGCGCGATCTGCGATAGGCGATAAGCGATGGACGCAGCTTTCTCTGGCAAGCGCACGCTGATCACCGGCGGACTGGGCTTCATTGGCAGTAACCTGGCGCGACGGCTGGTAGACCTCGGCGCGCAGGTGCTGCTGGTGGATTCACTGATCCCCGACTACGGCGGCAATCTGTTTAACATCGCCGGCATCGAGGAGCGGGTGCGGGTCAATATCGCCGACGTGCGCGACGCGCACGGGATGGACTACCTGGTGCGCGGCCAGGATTTCATCTTCAACCTGGCCGGGCAGGTCAGTCACCTGGATAGCATGCGCGATCCCTATACCGACCTGGAGATCAACTGCCGCAGCCAGCTCTCGATCTTGGAGGCCTGCCGCCGGAACAACCCCGGCGTCAAGGTCGTCTACGCCAGCACGCGCCAGTTCTACGGTCGCCCGCGCTACCTGCCGGTGGACGAGGCCCATCCGCTGGAGCCGGTGGACATCAACGGCGTGCACAAGCTGGCCGGCGAGTGGTATCACCTCATCTACCATCGCGTCCACGGCCTGCGCACGGTCAGCCTGCGCATGACCAACACCTACGGCCCGCGCATGCGCGTCCGGGACGCCCGCCAGACGTTCATCGGCTGGTGGTTGCGACAGATGGTCGAGGGGCAGGAGCTGCAGATCTTCGGCACGGGGCGGCAGCGGCGCGATTTCAACTACGTGGACGACGTGGTCGAGGCGCTCCTGCTGGCCGCTGCCGACCCCGCTGCCGATGGCCAGGTCTACAACCTGGGCGGCGACGAACCGATCTCGCTGATCGAGCTGGCCGAGCTGCTGATCGAGCTGAACGGCGGCGGCCGCTACCGGCTGGTGGAGTTCCCGCCCGACCGGGCGCGGATTGACATCGGCGACTTCTACGGCGACTACAATCGCATCCGCGACGCGCTGGGTTGGCGTCCGCGCGTCTCCCTGCGCGAGGGGCTGGCCCGTTCGCTGGACTACTACCGTCAGTACCGGGAGCATTACTGGTGAATCCATCCATTCCACAGGCCGATCCTGGGGCCAACGTCCGCGCCCACCGCGCCGAGATCGAGGCCGCCGTGCAGCGCGTGCTGACCTCCGGCTGGTACATCCTCGGCCAGGAAGTGCGCGCTTTCGAGGAGGAGTTTGCCGCCGCCTGCGGCGTCGCTTACGGCGTGGGGGTGGGATCGGGCACCGATGCGCTGCATCTGGCCCTGCGCGCCGGCGGCGTCGGGCCGGGCGACGAGGTGATCACCGTCTCCCACACCGCCGTCGCCACCGTCGCTGCCGTGGAGATGGCCGGGGCGCGGCCGGTGCTGGTGGACATCGAGCCGGCCCGCTACACGCTCGACCCGGCCGGCCTGGAGGCGGCGATCACGCCGCGCACGCGGGCGGTCATCCCCGTCCACCTCTATGGCTGCCCCGCCGACCTGCCGCCGATCCTGGAGATCGCCCGCCGCCGCGGGCTGTGCGTGATCGAGGACTGCGCCCAGGCCCACGGAGCGCAGCTCGACGGACGACCGGTCGGTTCATGGGGGGACATGGCCGCTTTCAGTTTCTACCCGACCAAGAACCTGGGCGCGGTGGGGGACGGCGGGATAGTGGTGACGAACGACCCCGCGCTGGCCGAGCGGGCGCGCATGCTGCGCGAGTACGGATGGCGCGAGCGGTACGTCAGCAGCATCCAGGGCGTCAACAGCCGGTTGGACGAGCTGCAGGCGGCGATCCTGCGGGTCAAGCTGCGCTACCTGGCGGAGGAGAACGAGCGACGGCGTGGGCTGGCGCGCTGGTACGACGAGCATCTGGCGGGCAGCGGCCTCGTCCTGCCGGTCGAACCGGCGGG
>DAOTYW010000066.1:0-5924 GCA_034434755.1 Anaerolineae bacterium
GTGCCGTCGTCCATGCGCACCGGCAGGGTGACGTGCAGCTCGCGCAGCGGCCAGCGCAGCAGCTCGTGCGTCGCCGGATCCAGGCCCATGATCTCGGCAGCCTTGTCCAACTGCTTCTGCGCGATAGCAAATGGATTCAGTTCTTCGGACATACGTGTTTCCTCCCCATAGTTTGATCGGTTTCATTCCAGTTTTTCATGGAATTTTCACGGGGCGATTATAGCACAGTTTCGTTGATCTGCCAGTGACAAGCGACACCCACACGGGATGACAGGCCTCAAAGCGACCCTCGCCGCGCGTCCAGCGCCTGGCGCAGCAGCTTCTGCGCCAATTGGGGGTTGGCTTGGCCGCGGGTGGCCTTCATCACCTGGCCGGTCAGCCAGCCAGCGACGGCTTCCTTGCCGCTCAGGTATTGGCGCACCTGGGCCGGGTTCTCGTCCAGCACCCGCTCGATAGCTGCCTGCAACGCGGCGCTGTCCGAGATCTGCAGCAAGCCCTTCTCGGCGACGATCGCCTGCGGCGACCGCCCGCTGGTCACCATCTCCTCCAGCACCGCCCGCCCGCTGTTCAGGTTGATCGTCCCGGCCTCGACCAATCCGATCAGTTCTACCAACGCCAGCGGCGGGGGCATCTGGGCAATGGAACGGCCGGTTTCCTTCATCAACCGGAACAGCTCGCCAGTGATCCAGTTGGCGATGACCTTGGGGGCCACCCGGCCTGTCGCCATCGCGGCATCGGTGTAATCGGCGACGGCCCGCTCGGCGATCAGCAGGTCGGTCTCGAACTCACCCAGGCCGGCAGCCAGAAGCCGCGCCCGCCGGGCGGCAGGCAGTTCGGGCAGTTGGCCGCGCAGTTCCTCCAACCAGGCGGCACCGATCTCCAGCGGCGGCAGGTCCGGCTCCGGGAAGTAACGGTAGTCGTCGGCGTACTCCTTGAGCCGCTGGACGTAGGTGACGCCCCGCCCCTCGTCCCAGCCCATTGTCTGCTGGACCACGCGGCCGCCGTCCTGCAGGGTCTGCACCTGGCTGGCGATCTCGTAGGCGACGGCGCGGGCCAGAGCGCGGAAGGAGTTGAGGTTCTTGATCTCGTGGCGGGGATTGAGGACGTCGGAACCGGCCGGTCGCACACTGACGCTGGCCTCGAAGCGCATCACACCCTTCTCCATGTCCCCAGAGTTGACGCCCAGGTAAACCAGCAGGTGACGCAATTGAGTGGCGAAGGCGCGCACTTCCTCGACCGAGCGCATGTCGGGCCGGCTGACGATCTCGATCAGCGGCACGCCGGCGCGGTTGAAGTCCACCAGGCTGGCCGCGCCGACATGGTACAGCTTGCCGGTGTCCTCCTCCAGATGGACGTTGTCCACGCCGATGCGCTTCCGCCCGGTCTCGGTCTCGACCTCCAGGTAGCCGTTCGTCGCCAGCGGCAGGTCGTGTTGCGAGATCTGGTAGCCTTTCGGCAGGTCAGGGTAGAAGTACGACTTGCGGGCGAAACGGGTGACCGCGGCGATGTCACAATGGAGGGCTAGGCCGGTCAGCAGGGTCAGCTCCACTGCCCGACGGTTGATCACCGGTAACGTGCCGGGCATCGCCGTACAGATCGGGCAGACGTAGGTATTCGGCGGCAGGTCGCCCGTGTCCTCCACCACCGGGCAGGCGCAAAACATCTTGGAGGCCGTCTGAATCTGCGCATGCACCTCCAACCCAATCACCGCTTCGTATTCCATAGCCCTCCGCGTCTCCGTGTCCCCGTGTCTCCGCGTCTCCGTGTCCCCGTGTCTCCGCGTCTCCGCGTCCCCTCATCCGTGTCGCCTCACAAACCTCCTCATCCTCTCCAACGCCTCCTCGATCTTCTCGTAGGCGGTAGCGTAGGAGCAGCGGACGTAGCCCCGTCCGGCTTCTCCGAAGGCGTTGCCGGGGACGACGGCGACGCGCTCCTCCTGCAGCAGCTTCTCGGCGAAGTCGTTATCCGACATGCCGGTGACGGCGATGGAGGGGAAGGCGTAAAAAGCCCCCTGCGGCTCAAAGCAGGTCAGGCCGATCTCGTTGAGGCCGCTGACGATCAGCCGGCGGCGGCGGTCGTACTCGGCGCGCATTTCCTGGACGAACGGCTCGCCCATCTGGATCGCGGCCAGGGCGGCCCATTGGGAGACGGTCGGCGCGCACATGATCGTGTACTGGTGCACCCGCCGCATCATATCCAACAGTTCCGCCGGCCCGGCAATGTAGCCGACCCGCCATCCGGTCATGGCATAGGCCTTGGAAAAACCGTTCAGCAGCACCGTGCGGCTGTACATCCCCGGCAGGCTGGGGAAGCAGACGTGGTCCGCGCCGTAGACCAGCCGGTCGTACAGCTCATCGGAGATAACCAGCAGATCGTGCCGCTTGACCACAGTGGCGATCTCGTTCAGCCGTTCGCGGGTCATCACCGCGCCGGTGGGGTTGCTGGGATAGCCCAGGAGCAGCGCCTTGGTGCGCGCGGTGATCGCCGCCTCGATGGCCTGGGCAGTGACCTGCCAGCCGTCGTCGGCGCGAGTCTCGATCATCACCGGCACCCCGCCGGCGAGGGCGACCTCTGGCGCGTAGGAGACGAAGCAGGGCGCGGGGATGATCACCTCGTCGCCGTCATCGAGCGTGGCAGCGAAAGCCAGGTACAGCGCCTCGGAGACGCCGACGGTGATCAGCACCTCGCTGGCCGGGTTGTAGGTCTGGCCATAGAGCCGGTCGAGGTGACCGGCGATCGCCCGCCGTAGCTCCATCAGGCCGGAGTTGGAGGTATAGTGAGTCTCTCCTCGCTGGAGGGCCTCAATGCCGGCCTGGACGATCGGCTGCGGGGTGGTGAAGTCCGGCTCGCCGATACCCAGGCTGATCACGTCCTCCATCGTCGCGGCGATGTCGAAGAAGCGGCGGATGCCGGACGGGGGGATCGCAGCAACACGGTCGGAAACGAAGGTGCGCGCACGGGACATGGGACTACTCCTTGTATGTTGTGCTCAGGACGGCAAGTATGCAAGTTTGCAAGTTTGCAAGTGTGCAAGTGTGCAAGTGTGCAAGTTTGCAAGTGTGCAAGTGTGCAAGTTTGCAAGTGTGCAAGTTTGCAAGTGTGCAAGTGTGCGAGTGTGCAAGTGTGCAAGTGTGCAGACCTACCAAACTTGCATACTTGCATACTTGCACACTTGCACACTTGCACACTTGCACACTTGCATACTTGCATACTTGCATACTTGCATACTTGCATACCTATAGCTCCAGTGATTTCAAGTACGCCACAAGGTCGCCGCGCATGTCTTCCCGGCGCAGGGCGACTTCGATGCAGGCTTTCAGGTGACGCAGCGGGTCGCCGGCGGCCAGCCACAGCCCGTCAATCGGCTGGACGATGACGGTCGAGCGGGCGGCCAGCCGGTCCACCGCGTCGGCCAACCACAGCTCGCCGCCCTTGCCCACCTCGGAGCCCGTCAGCACATCGAACAGCGCCGGCGTGAAGACGAAGTGGCCGATCTGTACCCAGTTGGAGGGGGCCTCGTCGGGCGCCGGCTTCTCGATGATCCGCTTCATCACGTTCGTCGTGCCCGGCTGGAACTCGATGCAGCCGTAGAGGTGCTTCTCCTCATCCGGCACGCGCTGGGTGGCCAGCACGGCGGCGGGCTGGTAGCGGTCGTAAGCGTCCAGCATCTGCCGCGGCACCGGCACGTCACTGATGATGATGTCATCGCCGAACATGTAGTAGAACGGCTCGCCGGGGGTTAGCCACGGACGGGCGGCCAGCGCCGGCGCGGCGTTGCCGTAGGGCAGATGCTCTGGCTGGCGGACAAAGACGATCTCGGCCAACTGCGAGACGCGGCGCATCTGCTCCAGCAGCGCGTGCTTGCCGCTCTGCTCCAGGAAGCGCTCCAGCTCGGACGCGGGGGCGAAGTGTCGCTGCACCACCTCGCTCACGCCGCGCACGACGACGATGATCTGCTCGATCCCCGCCGCCGCCAGCGCCTCGACGTGGTACTGGATCAGCGGCACCCCGGCAATGGGGATCATCTCCTTGGGGATCGCTTTCGACGCAGGCAAGAAACGGGTGCCGTAGCCGGCGATGGTGATGATGCCTTTCATATCGAGCTAACTCCCTATAGCATGCTATCCATCAGTCGCCGCACTTCCCCTTCGAAGAACCGCTTTGCCGCCTCCCAGTCAAATGGGACGAGCATCACGGGCATCGGATCGGGTTCGGCGTCTCCAAAATAGGCCAAGGCACGGAGCAAATGGTACGATGGGTATGTGACCCGTGGATATTTCTCCGGCATCCGTGCCAGGAGGTCGTCAAGGGCATGTCCACTATGGCAAATCTGATACAGATCCACGAAATCCCGTTTCCGCCCCCGCTGACCGATCGCCGCCAGCTTCATCAGAGCCAGATCCAATACCCCGGCCACCCGTACTCCCCACAGTTCCTGCAGTCCTGCCAACAATGGATACGGGTAGACGAAGAAGCTGATGTGTGTCTCTTCCAGCGTCGCGTTCAGCGTTCCAGGGCTTTGCTGACGAATGACCAGTTGCCCTACACTTTGCAGGTCTCGGATCAGAGGCTCTGCATCATAATAGTCCTGTGGAGCGAAGAAGTCCAGGTCCATCGAGACGCGATGGCCGAGGTGCAGAGCGATGGCGCTGCCGCCAGCCAGATAGAAAGGCCGGACCGTGGTGAACTGCCCCACTCGCTCTAGAAGACGTTGGACGTGATCCGGAAGCGTTCCGAGAAACATCGCACTTCCTCGTGGGGTATATTCAGCACCAGCGCCCAGAGGTTTGCTGTGTTGGGAGAAAGAACTCGACTCTGGCGGACAATGTCGGCGATGGCCTGAAGTCCGAAGGTACGCGTCAACCAGCGTATGGCCTGATCGTCCCCGTATTCCAGCACCCGTTCGATGATGTACGATTCATGGCCGGGCACACGTAGCTGGCCAAAATCGGTATCCCAGAAGATCGGGCGTAGGAAATCCGGCAGTGGGCACTGTTCGCTCATGGCGACGGCCTCCGCGTGTGCCACTCGGTGGCCTGCTCGTAGGCGTGGGCCACGCGCAGGATGCGCTCCTCCCCCAGCGCCGGGCCCATCACCTGCAGACCGATGGGCAGCCCCTGCCCGTCGAAGCCGCAGGGCACGCTCACCCCGCAGATGCCGGCCAGGTTCACCGACAGGGTTAGCACATCGGAAAGGTACATCTGCAACGGATCTTCGGTCTTCTCGCCGATGCGGAAAGCGGTGGTCGGCGTGGTCGGCGCGGCGAGCACGTCCACCTGCGCGAAAGCGCGCGCGAAGTCCTGCTGGATCAGCGTGCGCACCTTCTGCGCCTTCAGGTAGTAGGCGTCGTAGTAGCCGGCGCTGAGGGCATAGGTGCCGAGCATGATCCGTCGCTTGACTTCCGGCCCAAAGCCCTGGCCACGGGTGGCCTCGTAGGTGGCCTCCAGCGTGGGCCCGTCCACCCGCAGCCCGTAGCGCACGCCGTCGTAGCGGGCCAGATTGGCGCTGGCCTCCGCCGGGGCGATCAGGTAGTAGACCGGCAGGGCGTAGTCGGTGTGCGGCAGGCTGACCTCGACCAGGTCGGCGCCCAGGCGGGCCAGCGCATCCAGCGCCGCGCGCACTGCCGCCTCGACCTCCGGTTGCATCCCGGCGACGAAATACTCTTTCGGCACGCCGACGCGCAGGCCGCGCACATCGCCGGTCAGCGCGGCGGTATAATCGGGCAGCGGTGCGTCCAGCGAGGTCGAGTCGAGCGGGTCGTGCCCGGCGATGACCCCCAGCAGGACCGCCGCGTCGGTGACATCGCGGGCCAGCACGCCGATCTGGTCGAGCGACGAGGCGAAGGCGATCAACCCGTAGCGGCTGACCCGCCCGTAGGTGGGCTTGAGGCCGACGATGCCGCACAGGGAAGCCGGCTGGCGCAC
>DAOTYW010000067.1:0-5039 GCA_034434755.1 Anaerolineae bacterium
GCCGCCGTGGTCATCTCCACCCTGGCCATCGCCGCCCTCTTCCAACCCCTGCGCCGACGGGTACAGGACCTGATTGACCGCCTTTTCTACCGCGAACGGGTAGACTTCCGCAAGGCGTTCACCACCTTCTCCCGCCAGGTGCGGACGATCATCAGCCTGCCGGAACTGCTCCGCGTGCTGGTCGAGCGGACGACCGAGATGCTGCACATCACCTACGGGGCGGTCTTCCTGCACACCCCGTCAGGGACGTTCGAGCTGGCCGAGCAGCGCGACCTTCCCCCGACCGGTCGGTCGCTAGCGCTGAGCGCCTATGCACAGGACCGGCTGACGGCCGGGCTGACCGTTTCCCAACCCCGCGACCCGACCTTCCCCCTGCTCGTCCCACTGACCGCCCCGCGGACGGAGGGCAGTCGCCTGGTCGGCGTGTTGGCCCTCGGCCCGCGCCTGTCGGGGCAGAACTACTCGCGGGAGGATCGGGCGCTGTTGATCGGCCTGGCCGATCAGGCCGGGACGGCGATCACGGTCGCCCAACTGATCGAGGAAGCCAGGGAAGAGGCCCGCCGGCGGGCAGAGGCGGAGCAGCGCCTGGAGGCGCACCGCAACTCGCCCATCGGACGGGCGGAGACGTTCGCCCAGGAACTGCTGGCCGACCCGCCGGCGGCGCTGACCCACCTCCACCGCCTGGGACAGACAGCGGGACAGGACACCGACGCGACCAGCCTGCTGGCCAACCTGCCCAGGGCGCTGGACGACCTCGGCGCAGCGTCGCTGGCGCGGATCGCCGAGGGCTACCACTACCTCTTCAGCGGCCAGTTCGAGCCGGAGATGCTCGCCGTCGGCCTGCGCACCCTGATCATCCAGCTCGAAGCGGGCGCGCAACAACCGGAGGACCCGTTCTTCCCCGCCCACCCGCCGCCCGGCCTGGAGTCCGCCGCCGATCTGCTGGCCTTCTTCCCGGTCTGTCAGAGGGCCCTCGAAGCCGCCTCCGTCCCCCAGATCGCCAACCTCCTCCCCGTTCTGCAGGATGCCACGGTCCGCTGCGACCTGGCCGCCGGGGGCGCGCCATCGCTGCGCAACCTGCCCCTCGCATTGATCGGCCTGCAGACCGTTGCCGAGGCCCTCCACGCCTACGAACGGGTGGACACGACCCGCGACAAACTGGCCTACCTGGCCAGCGCCGTCGAACGGCTGCAGCGTCTGGACCATACGGCACAGACGGAGCTGAGCGGGGTGGACCGCTTCGTCGTCGAACGGGTTGGCGCGAGCTGGTTGACCGTGCTCACCGGCGCGATGAGCGAACTGCAGACCCGCGCCCAGATCGCCTGCCGGCTACTCACCCGTCACACCTGGCAGGGCGAAGCGGTGCCGCTGGTGCTCAGCCTGCGCAACGAGGGGCGCGGCGCAGCGCTCAGCCTGCGCGTCAACCTGGCCCCCGCTCCTGACTACACCCTGCTGGACGCGGCGGCGCAGATCGAGCGGCTCGCCCCCGGCGAGGAGACGCGTGTCGAACTGCGCGTCCGCCCGCACCTGCCCGCCGGCAGCGACCAGTTCCGCGCCAGCTTCGTCATCCAGTACACCGACCCGCGCGGCCCCGACCAGGTCGAACACTTCGCCGACGTGGTCCGCCTGCTGGCCGCCGAGGGCGAGTTCCGCTTCATCCCCAACCCCTACGTCGTCGGCACGCCGCTGGAGACCGGTTCGACGCTTTTCTTTGGGCGCGAGGACGTGGTCGCCTTCATCCAGGAGAACCTGGCCGCCCGCCACCGCAACAACCTGGTGCTGATCGGCCAGCGACGCACCGGCAAGACCTCGCTGCTCAAGCAGCTCCCGGCCCGCCTGGGCGACGACTACCTGCCGGTCTACCTGGATGGCCAGGCCCTCGGCCTCGACCCCGGCCTGCCGAACTTCTTCCTCGCTATGGCCACCGAGATTGCCTTCGCCGCCGACGACCGCGGCTTCCCTGTCGAGCCGCCGGCAGCGGGGGATTTCGCCGATAGCCCGGCGGCGGCCTTTGAGCGCGACTTCCTGCCGCGTCTGCGCCAGGCCATCGGCCACCGTCACCTGCTGATCATGTTCGACGAGTTCGAGGAGCTGGAGGCGGCGGTGCGGCGCGGCAACCTCGACCCGTCGGTCTTCGGCTTCCTGCGCCACCTGATCCAGCATGCTGCTCCGCTCAGCGTGATCTTCTGCGGCACGCGCCGCCTGGAAGAGCTGGCCGCCGACTACTGGAGCGTGCTGTTCAACATCAGCCTCTACCGGCACATCGGTTTCCTGGAGCGGCCGGAGGCGCTGCGACTGGTGCAGGAACCGGTCGCCCCCTACGGCATGCGCTACGACGACCTGGCGCTGGACAAGATCTGGCAGGTGACGGCCGGCCACCCCTACTTCATGCAGCTCCTCTGCCACAGCCTGGTCAACCAGCACAACCGCACCCGCCACAATTACGTCACCGTCGCCGATGTCAACGCTGCGCTGGACGAGATCCTCGCCTCCGGCGAGGCGCACTTCGTCTACCTCTGGACCGAAGCGACGCCGGAGGAGCGATTGGTGCTGGCGGCGATGAGCCGCATGATCCCGCTGACCGGCCACGTCACCCCGGTCCAGGTGGCCGACTACCTGGCCGAGCGGGGCATCAACCTGGAGCGGCGGCTGATCGGCGACGCGCTCCACCGCCTGGCCCTGCGCGATGTGCTGGCAGCCAGCCGCGAGATCGAGCTAGCAGTCGGTGACGTCTACCGCTGGCGCCTGGGGCTGCTGGGGCTGTGGGTGGAGAAGTACAAATCGCTCACCCGCGTGATGGACGAGGTGAGAGGCCCATGAAGGACAATCCGTACATTTTCCGCGGCCCGGTGCGCGACCCGGCGATGTTCTTCGGGCGCACCCACGAGCTGAACGAAATCGCCGCCTTCCTGCGCGGCAATCAGTCCATCTCCATCGTCGGCCCGCGCAAGATCGGCAAGACCTCGCTGCTGTTCCACCTGCTGCGCCCGGACACCATGGCCGCCATCGGCCTGGGGCCGGAGGCCCTGCTGGTCTACCTGGACTGCGAGGTCCTGGGGGCAGGCGATCACGCGGAGATCCTCGGTCAGTTCGCCGCCGAGATCGCCGCCGCGCTGGACGGGCGCGGCCTGCCCGCCGAGCCGGCCCTGGACAAGGTGATGGACGCCCCCTCCCGCCTCTCCTTCGAGGCAGCGGTGCGCCGGCTCAACCAGCGCGGCCTGCGCGTGGTGCTGATCCTGGACGAGTTCGAGCGGCTGAGCGCCAACCCCAACCTGGACGTCAACTTCTTCAACGCGCTGCGCTCCGCCGCCGGGCGCTATCACCTCGCCTTCGTCGTCGCCTCGGCGCAGCCGCTCATCCAACTCACCTATTCCGGCCGCTCGCAGGAGATCCTCTCCAGCCCGTTCTTCAACATCTTCGCCTCGCTGTTCCTGGGCCTGCTGCCCACCGATGAGGCCCGTCAGTTGATCGCCGAGCCGGCCCGCCGCGCCGGTCAGCCCTTCTCCCAGGACAGCCAGGACTTTATCCACGGGCTGGTCGGCGGCTACCCGCTCGGCTTGCAGATCGCCTGTTTCCACGCCTTCGCCCACCCGAACGACCCCGCCGAGGTCGAGCGGCAGACGATGCTCGACCTGACGCCGCACTTCCAGTACTACTGGCACAACCTGAGCGCTGCCGAACAGGCCACCCTGCGCCAGTTGTCCGACGTCGCCTCTCGCGCCTCCACCGACACCACCCTGCGCGGCATGCTGCGCGATCTGGTACAGAAGTGTCTGCTGGTGGCCGAGGACGGCGGCTATCGCTACCCGTCGCGGGCCTGGGCCAGCTTCGTCTCCGCCCAGGCCGCCCCCTCCGCCCTGCCGCGCACCGGCGGCCTGCTCACCGGCGCCCGCCTGGGCACCTACGAAGTGCTGGAATTGCTCGGCCGCGGCGGCATGGCCGAGGTCTACAAGGGCCGCCACCCGCGCCTGGAGCGCACGGTGGCCATCAAGGTCCTGCCCGCCGGCCTGTCCGCCGAGCCCGACTTCCGTCAGCGCTTCGAACGCGAGGCCCGCGCCGTCGCCGCCCTGCGCCATCCCAACATCGTCCAGGTCTTCGACTTCGGCGAGGTCGAAGGCACCTGCTACATGGTGATGGAGTTCATCGAGGGCCGTGACCTGGGACAGCTCATCCGTCAGCACGGGGCGCTGCCCCTAGCCCAGGCGCGCCCGATCCTGCGCGATGTGGCCAGCGCGCTGACCTATGCCCACGCCCAGGGACTGGTCCACCGCGATGTCAAACCTTCCAACGTGATGCTCCGCCAGGACAAGAGCGGCTTCTCCGCCGTCCTGACCGACTTCGGCATCGCCAAGATGCTCAGCAGCCAGACCGGAGCGACGCGCAGCGGGATGTTGATGGGCACGCTGGACTACATGGCCCCCGAGCAGGTGCGCGTCTCTGGCGAGGTGGATGGGCGGGCCGACGTCTACGCCCTGGGGGTGATGCTCTACCAGATGCTCACCGGCGAACTGCCGTTCCGTGGGGACAATCCCGGCGCGGTCGTGCTCGCCCATCTGCAACAACCACCGCCCGACCCCCGCCTCTTGCTTCCGACGCTGCCGGACGCGGTCGCCCAGGCGATCCTCCGCGCCCTGGCCAAGGATCCCGCCGACCGCTTCGCCACGGCGGAGGAGCTGGCGGAGGCGGTGGGGTGAGGGCGTGAAACGTGAAACGTGAAACGTGAAACGTGAAACGTGAAACGTGAAACGTGAAACGTGAAACGTGAAATGTGAAACGTGGTGCGTGGTGTGTCAACGGGACACGCAACACGCGACACGCAACACGCCGACACAGGAGTGACCATGAGAACCTCATACAAGCTCTTCCTGGCTCTGATCGTCGTGCTGGTGGTGCTGCTGGGCACGGCCCGCACAGCCCGCGCGTTCGAGTTCGACCACGACGGCACCGTCAGCCCCGACGAGGTCATTGACGACGACCTGCTCATCTCCAGCGACACGGTCGTCATTGATGGCACGGTGCACGGCAATGTCTTCGTCTCC
>DAOTYW010000068.1:0-4564 GCA_034434755.1 Anaerolineae bacterium
CCGTCCTACCTGTTCGTCTTCCTGTTCTGGTTCGTCGTCGCCGCTGCCGCACTCGGCCTGGGGACGCTGAGAGGGCAACGCTTCCCGACGATCCCCGCCGGGGTGTGGGCTTCCCTGTTGCCCACCTTCGTCATGATGCTGATCTCCAACGTGTGGGAAGAGATCGGCTGGCGTGGCTTCGCCCTGCCGCGCTTCCAGGAACGATATGGCGACCTGGCTATCGCGCTCATCATGGGCCTGTTGTGGAGCCTGTGGCACCTGCCCCTGCTGCTCGACCCGACTTCGCCGATGTCCGACCTGCCCTGGTACGGCGAGGTCGTCTTCAGCGTCGCGCTGACGGTGATCTACACCTGGCTGTACAACCGCACGCGGCGCAGTCTGTTGCTGGTGACGTTGTTCCACGCCATGTCGAACACGATCGCTGCTGCATTGCTCGCAGTGGAGGTGTTCGCGTCCTCGTACCCCATCGTGGTCGGCCTGACGGCGCTGACGGCTGTCCTGATCGTCCTCATCTGTGGTCCGCGCCGCTTCGCGCGCTCCGATCGGCGGGAGGGTGAATCCTGATGGACGGTTTCTACCATCGCTTGCTGCGGGTGAACCTCACGGAACGAAGCTGGACCGTCGAATCGCTGTCCGACGAGCTGCTCTCCCGCACCCTGGGCGGCAAGGGGCTGGCCGCCCACCTGCTGCCGGAATACGGCCCGCCGGGGGTGGAGCCGCTGGCCGCCGAGGCCCCGCTGATCGTGGCGGTCGGTCCCGCCAGCGGTAGCGTGCTGGCCCCGGCCAGCCGCTACGGACTGTTCGCCAAGTCGCCCCAGACCGGGGTCTTCGGCGAGTCGTACGCCGGCGGGCACGTCGCCCCGCGCATCAAGGCCGCCGGTTATGACGCGGTCCTCGTCCACGGCGCCACCGAGCACCCGCTCTACCTGGAGATCAGCGATCAGGGGGTCGTGTTCCACGACGCCGCGCCCTTCTGGGGGCTGGACACCTACCGCGCCGAGGAGGCGCTGGAAGCCGACGTGGGTGTGCGCGGGGCGAAGGCGATCGTCATCGGCCCGGCCGGCGAGAACTGCGTGGCCTTCGCCCTGGTCGGCAACGACCGCGGCCGACACGCCGGACGCACCGGCATGGGCGCGGTGATGGGTGCCAAGCGGCTCAAGGGCATCGTCTTCCACGGCCAGGCTCGCTGCCCGCTGGCCGACCCCGACGGCATCGCCGCCTACGACCGGCAACTGCGCGAGCGCGGCCAGAGCGATGGCGGGGCGAAGACCTACCGCGCCTTCGGCACGCCGGCGGTCGTCGCCCTGGCAAACAAGGTCGGCGCCTTTCCCAGCTACTACTGGTCGGCGGGCACCGTCCCCCACTGGCAGGAGATCAGCGGCGACATGCTCGCCGAGCGCTTCCACCCCCGCCCCAAGGCCTGTTACCGCTGCTTCTTCGCCTGCGGCAAGGTCACCACCGTGCCCGACGGCCGCCACGCCGGGCTGACGGTGGAGGGGCCGGAGTACGAGACGATCTATGCCTTCGGCGGGCTGTGCGGGGTGAACGATCTGGCGGAAATCTGCTACCTGAACGAGCTGTGCGACCGGCTGGGGCTGGACACGATGACCGCCGGCAACGTCGCCGGCTTCGCCATCGAAGCATCCCGGCGCGGCGCGCTGCCGCTGAAGCTGGACTACGGCGACGTGGACGGCATCGCCGAACTGCTGCAGCTCGTCGCCCGACGGGAGGGGATCGGCGAGCTGTTCAGCGGCGGCGTGCGCGCGGCCAGCGGCGAGCTGGGACTGGAGGAGCTGGCGGTGCACGTCAAAGGACTGGAGCCTTCCGGCTACGACCCTCGCGCATTGAAGGGGATGGGGCTGGCCTTCGCCATCGCCGACCGCGGTGCCTGTCACCTGCGCGCCACCGTCTACAAGGCCGAGTTCGCCGGCTGGGTGGATCGCACCACTGCGGAGGGAAAGGCGGCGCTGGTGCTCGACTTCGAGGACCGCCACACGATTTTCGACACGCTGATCCTGTGCCGCTTCTACCGCGACATGATCGGTTGGGACGACCTGCCGGTGATCGTGCGCGGGCTGACGGGGCTGGAGCTGGACAAGGCCGGTCTGCAGGCGCTGTCAGCGCGCATCGCCGATACGATCCGCCGCTACAACCTGCGCGAGGGGATGACCCCCGCCGACGACACCCTGCCGCGCCGCCTGTTGGAGGAGCCGCTGCAGCCCACAGGCGAGCGGTTGACCGAGGCCGAGCTGCGGCAGATGGTCGGGGAGTACTATGCCCTGCGGGGGTGGTGAGGGCTCAGGTGACTTGATTGTCCCTCACCTCTCCCCCTTGCCCCCTCCCCTCTCCCGCAAGCGGGAGAGGGGAGGGGGTAAAGGGGAGGGGTGAGGACTTCAACAGACGGAGGAGATTTGTCGCTCAAGGATTTCATTCGCCGCCTGGATGAACGCGGGGAGCTGATCCGCGTCGGTGCGCCGATCTCCAAAACCCACGAGATCGCCGGCGTGCTCAAGAAGCTGGAGCCCGCACCGGTGCTGTTCGAGCATGTGCGCGAATCCGCCTTTCCGGTCGTCGGCAACCTGCTCTGCGGCAAAGCGGTCGTGGCCGGTTACCTGGGCATCGGCGTCGCCGAGGTCATCCCCACCCTGGCGCGGGCGATTGACGAGCGTTCGCCCTGTGAAGTGGTCGAGACGGGCCCCTGCCAGGAGGTTGTCTGCCTGCAGCCCGATCTGGACGCGCTGCCGATCCTCCGTCACTGCGCGGGGGACGGCGGACCCTACGTCACCTCCGGCGTCGTCATCGCCCGCCATCCCGTCCACGGGCAGAACCTCGACTTCCACCGCCTGATGCAGCTCTCGCGCACCGAGATGGCCGTCCGCGTGGTGCGCGGGCGCCATTTCGACGCCTTCCTCAACGAGCTGCGGGAGCTGGACGTGGCGGTCTGCATCGGCAACGCGCCGAACGTACTGCTGGCGGCGGCGACGTCAGTGGAGCTGGGCGTGGACGAGCTGGAGATCGCTAACGCCCTGCAGCCGCTGCGGCTAGTGCGGGCAAAGACGGTTGACCTGTTCGTCCCGGCGGAGGCCGAGTTCGTCCTCGAGGGGACGGTCTACCTGGAGCGCCGCGCCGCCGAGGGGCCGTTCGTCGACCTGACCGAGACCTACGACGTGGTGCGCCAGGAGCCGATCTTCGTGGTCAAGGCGATCACCCACCGGAAGGACGCGCTCTGGCAGGCACTGCTCCCCGGCGGGCTGGAGCACAAGCTACTGATGGGCATGCCCCGCGAGCCGACCATCTTCCGCCAGGTCAACCGGGTCGTGCGCTGCCTGGACGTGCATCTCACCCCCGGCGGCTGCTCGTGGCTGCACGCGGTGGTCCAGATTGACAAGCGGGCGGAGGACGATGGCAAGAAAGCGATCCACGCCGCCTTCGCCGGCCACCGCTCCTGCAAGCACGTCTTCGTGGTGGACGCGGACATTGACATCTACGACCCCCGTTCGGTCGAGTGGGCGCTGGCGACCCGCTTCCAGGGGAACGAGGATTTGGTCGTCCTGGAGCGGGAGGTCGGCTCCAGCCTCGACCCCAGCGCCGAGCCGGGGACGTATCGCACCACGAAGGTCGGTTTCGACCTGACCAAGCCGCTATCCAGCGCGGGCAAGTCGTTCGAGCGGGCGGAGTTCCCGCAGGTGAATCTCGACCGCTTCGTGATATCCCTGTCTGGTGAATCATTGGTCAACGCAGAGGCGCGGAGGCACAGAGGCGCAGAGAAATCGTAAGATGCTCTGCGCTTCTGTGCCTCTGCGTCTCTGCGTTTGGGCCACAGCCGATGAGCGATGGAATTGACTATTGAAGAGCAAGACATGCTCGCCGGCGGGCAGGGGTGGGCGACCCGCAAGGCGATGGAGATCCTCGTCGCGCTGGGGACGATCTACGGCGCGGAGCGGATGCTGGCGGTGACGTCGGTGCAGGTGGCCGGGGTGAGCTACGACAACCTGGGCGAGGCGGGGCTGGCCTTTCTATCCGAGCTGGCCGACGGCGGCGGCCGCGCCCGCGTGCTGACCACGCTCAACCCGGCGGGGATGGACGTCGAGAACTGGCGGGCGCTGGGCATTGGCGAGGACTTTGCCGGGCAGCAGATGCGCGTGCTGGAGGCGTTCGCCCGCATGGGCATCGTCACCTCCTGCTCCTGCACCCCCTACCTGGCCGGCAACCTGCCCCATTTCGGCGAGCACATCGCCTGGTCGGAGAGCAGCGCGGTCTGCTTCGCCAACTCCGTATTGGGGGCGCGGACGAACCGCGAGGGCGGGCCGAGTGCGTTGGCCGCCGCGCTCACCGGGCGCACCCCCGCCTACGGCTACCACCTGGACGCGGAGCGCCGGCCCACGGTGACCGTGCGGGTGGGCGCGCGGCTGGCCGGCAGCCGCGACTTCGGCGCGCTGGGCAAGGCCATCGGCGAGCGACTGGCGGCGAGCGGCGCCCGTCCGGTTCCCTTCATTACCGGCATCGAGCGGGCATCGTTGGAAGAACTGAAATCGTTCTGCGCCAGCGTCGCCACCTATGGCGG
>DAOTYW010000069.1:0-7400 GCA_034434755.1 Anaerolineae bacterium
CGTAGCCGCGCGCCGAGAGCGGCACCAGAATGCCCACCGAGATCGAGACCGACATCGTCAACGCCGTGACGGCCAGGCCGATCAGGAACATCATCCAGGGGCGATAGATCAGCCGCGGCACCTGGCCGAACTCGGTGCGCTGCAGACGGACGTGGGGCAGGGCGCGGTCGAACAGGTGAAAGCTGAGGCTGACCAACCCCACCCCGGCGATGAACAGCATCCAGTCGGGCAGGGCGGTGGCGACGGGCTGGATCAGCGGGTCTATCCATCGGTTGAGGCCGCCGCTCGCCCCCTCCAGGCCCGGGAAGCGCAGGCGGCCGAACCAGCCCCAGTTCAGCATCCACAACCCCATCGGCAGGGCCAGCGCTTGGGCCGAGGCGGAGATCAGGAGAGAGAGGACACCGGCGGTGAGGGCGGGCCAGCGCTTGCGCCGGCGCAGGGAGTAGACGAAACCCAGCAGCAGGACGACGAGCGAGGCCCCCATGCGCGAGCCGGTGATCATGGTGAACGCCTGGGCCGGCTGGAGCGCGTCGGCGCTGAGCAGGGCCACGGCCACGGCCGCCACCGGCGACCCGCTGAGGATCAGGGCGGCCATCAGCCAGCCGAAGCCCAGGCTGTCGGCGGGGTTGGTGACGCGGAAGAAACCCTCCAGGAGCGGCTCGATCCCCCGCGCCCCCTCCTTCATCAGCGCGAGGGCCAGGATGAAGAGGGCAAGCGCGAGCAGCCCCCACCCTGCGCGCTTCAATCCGGCCACGACTCGTTGTCCAGCCCCTGCGCCTCGGCCTCCAGGCGGGCGAAGAATGATTCCATAAAGGCATGGCGCTGTTCGGCGATGGCCCGCCCGGTGGCGGTTGTCATCCTGTCACGCAGGCGGGAGAGCTTGACGACGAACTCGTGCACCGGGGTATGATCGGGGCTGCCGTCGCCCTCGGCGCGGGCGACCTCCAGGGGTACCCACAGTCGCTGGCCGCGCGCCCCGCCATGAGCGAAAGCTCGCCCCACGCCAACCGCGCCGATGGCGTCCAGCTTGTCGGCGTCGAACAGCGCCCGCGCTTCGGGGGTATCGGGCGGTGGGCCGCCGCGGAAGCGATGAGCGGCAATCGCCCGCGCCACGGCCTCGACCCGCTGCGGAGGATGGCCGGCGAGGATCTCCCGCGCCCGCTGCGCCGAGACGAGCGCATGGTCGCGCCCGGTCGCCGCCTCCTCGGCGCGCCCGACATCGTGCAGCAGCGCCGCTGCCCGCACGATCTCCAGATCGCCCCCCTCGGCGCGGGCGATCCGCTCGGCCAGCGTCAGCACCCGCAGCACGTGGTCGAAGTCGTGGCTGCTCTCGCTCCCCTGGTAGTAGCGGTGGGCTTCCTCGACGCTGATCATGGTCACACCGGCAACCGGCTCAGCCACACGGCGACGAAGGTGAGCAGGATCGCCAACAGCACCGCCGCGACCATCAGCGCCAGCACGCGACGGCGAATGCCCCACGAGCGCAGGCGGCCGGTGATGGTGAGGAACAGTCCGAAGGCCAGGAACGCGCCGCCCAGCACGCCGATCGTGTAGGTGAGCGCCGTCGCCATCAGCGCCGGCAGGTCCACCCGGACGATGAGCCGCCCGAAGAGAGTCAACGAGAAACGGCTGGCCAGGAAACCGTACCCCGCCCCGACCAGCAGTCCCAGCAGCGCCACGGCGACCCCCTGCCAGCGCTCCGGCGCCCGCTCCAGCCAGAAAGTGAGCAGGCCCAGCACAACCAGTGTCAGCGAGAACATCAGCACGAGTATTGAAAGTAGTTCGATCATCTGTACTCCCGCATGGCCAGCGCTTCAGCCGCACGTGGAGCGCTGTCGGCCCCACGCGCAGAGGACGCGGCCAGCTACTTCGAGACGAGCAGCTCAGGCTTTGGCCGGTCGCCGACCAGGCCACCCAATCCGACGGTTATTTGGCCAGATTACGGCGCTCATCGTCCTGGGAGATCATCTTGAAGATTGGATGCAGGCGTTGCGGGGCTTTCACCTCCGATGATCTCTCCTTGAAGAAAGAGCAGGATTGTTTTCGTCGGTTTCCCAGCGGGCAGGATTGTTCAGGATATATTCGCGTATGTATCCCAATGCTCTCTCGTCACGGATGATGTGTTCGTAATAATTACGTTGCCACACGGGAACACCGGGGGCCTCACGCAGGGTGTTGATGCGTTTAGTGACGACGGATTTGAACCCGGCCAGGAACGATGCTAACGAACGTCGCGCAGGGCCTGGGGGAATCGGCGTGATGGCCGATGTAGGGGCGCCCGGCCGGTCGCCCCTACCGCCATCCCGATCGCCCCTACCGTTGCCTCTGTCGCCCCTATCTCCGTTCGGCACAATCCAGACGATACCGTGCACGTGATTGGGCATGATCACAAATTCATCCCGATGCAACACGATCTCCTGGCGGATATCTGCCGACCGGAACCATTCCTCCTGCACGATTTCGCCCCACGGATTCAATCGCATCTGTCCATCCGCCACCTCGCCGAACAGGCACAATCGCTCGTGCGTGCAAATTGTCACGAAATACGCGCCTGCACTGGCGTAATCCCAACCTGGCAGCCGAATGGAACGACGATGGTGGTATTCGGGATCATAGTTCATTGGCCCCTTCTCCTCCCGCCAACTCGCCCAGATGGTGGTAGGGCGACCGGCCGGTCGCCCCCACCGCCCGGCGGCCAATCCGCGCCACCATCCGTGGTAGGGGCGACCGGCCGGTCGCCCCTACGGCCGCCCCCACGACCGCCCATACGACCGCCCCCACCGCCCGGCGGCCAATCCACACCCCCATCCATGGTAGGGGCGACCGGCCGGTCGCCCCTACGACCGCCCCTACGGCCGCCCCTACGGTCGCCCCTACGGCCGCCCCCACCGCCCGGCGGCCAATCCGCGTCCCCATCCGTGGTAGGGGCGACCGGCCGGTCGCCCCTACGACCGCCCCTACGACCGCCCCTACGGCCGCCCCCACCACCATCCGTGCGCCGCCTGCCGGCGATTATAGCCCAGACCGCCCGCACTTGCAATTCCCCACAAACGCGGTACAATCCGCCGCGATTCAGGCCAGGGAAGCAAAATGACGTACCGCGAAGCAATCGAGTACCTGCACAGCCTGACCGACTACGAGAAACAGCGGATCGAGCGCTACACGCCGCAGACGCTGGACCTCTCGCGGGTGGCGCGGCTGATGACGGCGCTGGGCAATCCCCACCGCGCCTATCCGGCGGTGCACCTGGCCGGCACCAAGGGGAAGGGCTCCACGGCGGCAATGGTCGAGGCGGCGCTGCGGGCCGCCGGCTACCGCACCGGCTTCTACACCTCCCCCCACCTGCACACCTTCCGCGAGCGCATCCGCATCGGACCCACGCTCATCCGCCGCGAGGAGGTCGTCGCACTAACCGAGGAACTGCGCCCGCTGATCGCCCAGAACGCCGAGGTGACAACCTTCGAGGCGATCACAGCGATGGCCTTCACCTACTTTGCCCGCCAGCGCATTGACATCCTCGTCGCCGAGGTCGGCCTGGGCGGGCGGCTGGACGCGACCAACGTGCTCCTGCCGGAGGTCGCGGTGATCACCTCGCTCAGCCTGGATCACACCTACCTGCTCGGCAACACGCTGGCGGAGATCGCCGCCGAGAAGGGCGGGATCATCAAGCCCGCCGTGCCGGTCGTCAGCGCCCCGCAGCAGCCAGAGGCGATCCACGTGATCGAGGAAATCGCCCACCAACGGCGGGCGCCGCTGATCGAGGTTGGGCGGGATTGGTCCTGGCAGCCCGGCCCCTTCGACCTGGAGGGGCAATCGTTCACCGCGCGGCGGGTGAAGGGCGGCGAGGACAGCCTGGCCGGCGACTACCGCATCCCCCTCCTGGGCCGCTACCAACTGGAGAACGCCACCACCGCTCTGGCCGCCCTGCAGGCGCTGCAGGAGAGGGGCTTCACCCTGCCCCGCCCCGCAGTGGCGGAGGGACTGCGCACGGTGGAATGGCCGGCGCGGATGGAGATATTGCAGCGCGACCCGCCAGTGCTGGTGGATTGCGCCCACAACCCCTATTCGGCGCAGAACCTCCGCACCGCGTTGGAGGAGTGGTTCCCCGGCCGTCGCTGGGTGATGATCTTCGGCGCATCGGCGGACAAGGACATCGCCGGCATCCTGCGCGCGCTCCTGCCGATTGTGGACTACCTGATCGTCACCCGCTCGGAGCACCCGCGCGCCGCCGCGCCGATCGCGCTGGCCGACATCGCCGCCTCGGTGGGACACGGGGCGGAGGTGGCGGTCAACATATCCCGCGCCCTGCGCCGGGCGCTGCCGGCGTTGGAACGGGATTCCGGCCTGCTCGTCACCGGCTCCGTCTTCATCGCCGCCGAGGCCCGCGCGGCGTGGACCGAGCAGAACGGCGGGCCGGTCATGGATAACGACAGGTGACAACATGAGTTGGGATCACAGTTGGGGTGAGTGGTGGATGAACATGGGCTGGGCCCAGCCCGGGCCGTTCTCCTTCGACGATTACGAGTTCGAGGGCCTGATTCCCGAAGAGGAAGAGAGCAAGGACATCCTCGAGGGCCCGTTGTTGCCGCTGCGCGACCTGGTGCTCTTCCCGCACATGGTCTCCCCGCTCACCGTGGGCCGCGACCGTTCGATCGAAGCGGTCGAGGTGGCCCTGGAAAGGGACGAGCCGCTGATCGCCGTCACGCAACGCCATCCAGAAGCGGACGAGGTCGGGCCGGATGACCTGTACACCGTCGGCACCGATGTGATCATCGGGCGCATGCTGCGCATGCCCGACGGGACGCTCAGTCTCCTGACACAGAGCCACCAGCGCGTGCAGATCGTGGAATACCTGCAGGTGGAGCCGTACATCCGCGTCCGCGCCATGCCGATCGCCGAGCATGCCGAGCGCAACCGCTCAACCGAGGCGCTCGTCCGCGCTGTGTTGGCCCTCTTCGAGAAGGCCGTCCAGCTCAACCGCTCCCTGCCGGACGATCTCTACGTCTATGCGCTGAACATCCGCGAACCGGGCTGGCTGGCCGATATGATCGCCCAAAGCCTCAACCTGGACGTCGCCCAGCGCCAGGAAATCCTGGAGACCTTCGACCCGTATGCCCGCCTGCAGCAGATCAGTCTCCTGCTGGCCAAGGAACTGGACGTCCTGGAACTGGAGGACGAGATCCACACCCGCGTCCAGAAGGAATTGGACCGCAGCCAGCGCGAGTACTTCCTGCGCGAGCAGATGAAGGCGATCCAGAGCGAACTGGGGGAGATGGACACCTTCTCCCGAGAGATCGCCACGCTGCGTGAACGGATCGCCCAGGCGCCGCTATCGGACGAGGCGCGCGCCCAGGCGGAACGGGAGCTGGAGCGCATGGCCGCCATGCCGCCGATGTCCCCCGAGGTGAGCATCGTCCGCACCTACCTGGACTGGCTGCTCGACCTGCCGTGGATCGCCGAGACGGAGGATCCGCTCGATCTCCGCCAGGTCGAAAAGTCGCTGGAAGCCAACCACTACGGATTGCCGAAGGCCAAGGAGCGCATCCTGGAGTACATCGCGGTCAAGCAGTTGGCCCCGGAGAAGATGCGCAGTCCGATCCTCTGTTTCGTCGGCCCGCCGGGCACCGGCAAGACCAGCCTGGGGCAGTCCATCGCCAGGGCGCTGGGCCGCAACTTCGTTCGCGTCAGCCTGGGCGGGGTGCGGGACGAGGCGGAGATCCGCGGCCACCGCCGCACGTACATCGGCGCGCTGCCGGGCCGCATCATCCAGACCATGCGCCGGGCGAAGACGATCAACCCGGTGTTCATGCTCGACGAGGTGGATAAACTGGGGCTGGACTTCCGCGGCGATCCGGCGGCAGCGCTGCTGGAAGTGCTCGACCCGGAACAGAACCACGCCTTCTCCGACCACTATCTGGAGGTCTGTTACAACCTCTCCAGGGTCTTCTTCATCACCACGGCCAACACGCTCGACCCCATCCCGCCGGCGCTGAACGACCGCATGGAGGTGATCGAGTTCCCGTCCTACATGGAGGACGAGAAGCTGCACATCGCCCGCCAGTTCCTCATCCCCCGCGAGATCGAGGCGCACGGGCTGACGGAGCACCCGTTACAGTTCACCGACGCGGCGCTGGAGCGCATCGCCCGCGAGTACACCTACGAGGCCGGCGTGCGGAACATGGAACGGGAGATCGCCGCCATCTGCCGCAAGGCCGCGCGGCGGCTGGCCGAGGGGAAGAAGCCGCTGCACCGCATCAACGCCAGCGACCTGCCCACCTACCTGGGCCCGCCGCGCTACCTGCGCGACCGCGCCGAAGAGCACGACGAGGTCGGCCTGACGATCAGCCTGGCCTGGACCGAGGCGGGCGGCGACATCTCGCCGGTCGAGGTGACGCTGATGCCGGGCAAGGGCACGCTGACCCTGACCGGCCAGTTGGGCGACGTGATGCAGGAGTCGGCCCAGGCGGCGCTCAGCTACGCCCGCTCGCTCTCCACAACGCTCGGCCTGCCGCCCGACACGTTCGAGAAGACCGACATCCACATCCACATGCCCGAAGGGGCGATCCCCAAGGACGGACCGTCCGCCGGCATCACGATGGCCACTGCGCTGATCTCCGCCCTCACCAACCGACCGGTGCGGCGGGACATAGGGATGACCGGGGAGATCACCCTGCGCGGGCGCGTCCTGCCGATCGGCGGGCTGAAAGAGAAGATCCTCGCCGCCCACCGCGCCCGACTGAAGACGGTGATCATCCCCAAGCGGAACGAACCCGACCTGGTGGAGATCCCGCGCAAAGTGCTGCACGACCTGGAGGTCGTGATGGTGGAGCACATGGACGAGGTGCTGGAACGGGCGCTCTTGGCCTCGCCCACCAAGTCCCCCCCACCGATGCGCCGTCCGCGCCGGAGCAGCAAGGGGCAGGACGCGGAAGGCAAGAGACAGAACGCAGGATCGGCTTGAAGAAGGCTGCTCAGGGCCGCCCTACCCGCCCCGGCCGCCGCGATAGATGAAATAGTCCACCCGCCGACCCGCGACCTCCTCGACCACCACGCGCTCGTCCGCCCAGTCGAAAGTCTCGGCCAGCGCGGTAAGAAACGCGGGGCACGCTTCCGCCGCCCACACCGCCAGTACCCCGCCGGGGGTCAGCAGGTCGCGCATGTGCGCCAGCGCCGGACGGGTGTAGACGACCTCGTTCTCCTCGAACACCAGCCAGCCAGGACCGTTGTCAATGTCCAGCAGGATCGCGTCGTAGGGCCCGCCGGCCGTCTCCAGGTAGCACGCCAGGTCGCCCACGATCACCCGCACCCGCCCGTCCTCCAGCGCCCCCCCGTTCAGCGGGCCGAAGAACGCCCGCGCCCACTCGACGATCAGCGGTTCGACCTCGACCACCTCGACGCGC